>CATBLW010000049.1 GCA_949486985.1 Prochlorococcus marinus str. MIT 9215 | reverse complement strand
GCAGTGGAGAAAGAAATCGATGCTGAGGTCAACGATTCAGTTGAATTTGCTTTGGCAGCAGCAGAACCAGACCCGAGCGAACTGACTCGATACATCTGGGCTGAGGACTAAGAGCTAAGGCTTTGTGCTGTGAGTTGTTGGCTTCCTTGATGCCAACAACTCTTGCTAACTCAACTCACAAAATCACTAAACAAAAAATTTCAAAGACTTTTCAACGACTTCTATAAAGACAGCTCAAATCCCGCTGGGAAGGCGACGGGTGAGGTTGCGGAGCTTCCGCAAAGCTTTGAGCTCGACCTGACGAACCCTCTCGCGAGATACATCCATCAGCCTTCCGATTTCAGCCAACGTATGGCGCTCATGTCCCTCTAGGCCAAAGCGGAGCTTGAGGACATGCTGTTCCTGCTCGCTGAGATGACTTAACCAGCGTCCAAGCTGCTCGTGATGAATGCGTTGCTCAACCTTGTCGAGAGGCTCCTCCTGGGTGGAGTCAGCAATTAGATCGCCAAGGAAACTGCGACCTTCTTCCCCATTAACTGGTGCATCCAAACTGCTTGTGGTGAGTGCCTGGCGTAATAAAGAGTCGAGCTCTTCGAGGGGAATGTCCATCGCCTCAGCAATCTCAAGTCGGCTGGGCATGGCACCAAGCTTGTGGGCAAGATCGAGACTTACCTTGCGAATGGCGGTGAGACGCTCACTCAAATGAACGGGCAGGCGAATGGTGCGGGATTGGCAAGCAATCGCTCGGGTCATGCTTTGACGAATCCACCAAAATGCATAAGTAGAAAATTTGTAACCACGTGTTGGATCAAATTTTTCAACGGCACGTTCAAGGCCAATAGAACCCTCCTGAATTAAATCAAGTAGTTCCAAACCTTTGCCTTGATATTTCTTGGCCACACTCACAACGAGACGAAGATTGGCCTTCATCATTCGTTCCTTTGAACGACGTCCAATACGAATCAAGCGTCGTTGATGAGACGTCAGCTCTTTGCTGTCAGGTGCAATCGAGCCATCTTCTGTAAGGCTCATCATCTTCTGAACTTGATTGCCAAGCTCAATTTCCTCTGCAGGAGTCAGAAGAGGGATGCGACCAATCGTTGCTAGATACCAGCTGATTGGATCACTGCTCCGTTTCCGTTGAGAGTCTGTGGACTTAACTGCTGTTGTGACCATCTCAACGTCTCGCTGTTTTGGTTGATGGACTTTCCTACAGATATCCAGAAAGTCACGAAGTTTTCAAAAAGCCTTCAGATTTAAGAAAGCAAATCGACACAATTGAATATGCAAAAAATGCATATCAACACAAATTATTAGGTATTTCGAGCATGTTTCTTGGATTGGATTCTCGTCATCAGGGCGGCCAGAGATCTCGCAATCGGCAGCGCTGAGCTTGCCGTTGAACAATCTCGCGCGGCTTCAGCATGCAGAAATACTGCTGTCGCAAGTTGCTCGCCTTCGCAGGTTTGAGCTGCCGCAAGAGCCAATGCCCCCCAGCCAGCAGCGAAGCCAGCCAACACATCTCCAAGGCCAGTACGAGCGACCCAATCAGCAGTATCTGCAAGTTGCCAAGCCGCTCCAGAGGGATCCGCTACAACACTGTGGGCTCCTTTTAAAAGCACCACGGCTCCACTGAGCCTGGCCGCTTCCACTGCAGCATCAAGAGGTTCAAGATCTTTAAGTTCTGGGAACAACCGCTGGAATTCAGCCGCATGAGGTGTGAGCCAGGTCGGTCCAAGACGACGCTTTAGCCAACGCCAGCCTTTGGGATCATTGGCAAGGCGATTGAGACCATCAGCATCGAGAACCAACAAACCTTCAAATCGCTGCAACGGCTCGGCCACCGTTGACCATGACCCTGCTGGCCCAAGAGCCAATCCTGGACCCAATAGGAGCGCATCGATTCTGTTGAGATCATGCCCAGCCAACCAACCTCCTAAAGGCATCAATCCATCTGCAGCCGTTTCAAGGCCTGCGGCAAGGACAACTTCAGGTGTTTCTTTCCAGAGTTGATTGGCAACCTCCGCAGGAACAGCCGCTTGCACGCTGCCTGAACCACTGGCGAGAGCTCCCTCTAAAGCCAATCTGGCCGCACCGCGGTAGTGATCGCTGCCGGCGATCACCAACAGCCGCCCGCGCTCATATTTCATCGCCATTGGCGCTGGTTGAGGGCACGACAGCGTTGCTATATCCGCAGGATCAATCCGCAGGGGCTGACTTGCAGGCAACTGCTGCAGTGACTTCTCCGGTAAGCCCATGTCAACTCTTGTCAATTGGCCGACATAGGCCGCCGCCGCATCTTGAACAAGACCCCGTTTCACCAGTCCAACGCTGAGGGTTGCCGCCGCGACGGCAGCACTTCCAGCGAGTGCCCTGCCTGAATCGGAACACAACCCTGCTGGAACATCCAGGCTCACGAGCTTGCCGGGCTGATGACGTTGCCGCTCTTTCAATAGTGTTTTCAATGGATCGGGCAAAGGGCGCGACTGCCCAAGGCCAAACACTGCCTCAATCCAGAGAGCCTCACTAGCAGCATCAGGAGCCTGCTCAAGCTGCTCAATCCCCAGCCAAATCAAATGATCCCAATGCTTTGCTGTTAACGGTTGGCGAATTGGTAAAGGGCACCAAATTTGAACGTTGAAGCCAGCAAGGTGTAACTCCCTTGCAACCACCAAGCCATCACCACCGTTATGGCCTGGTCCAACAAGCACAATCACACCCTTATCCAGCAAGCCCGGCTGTTGCCTCAGCCAAGCCACCATCCCTTGACCTACTTTTTCCATCAATGAAGCCACGGGCATGCCGCTGGCCAACATCTCCTTTTCAATGGCTGCCATTTGCGCAGCTGTGACTAGGAGATGATCAACGTCCGAAGGGGGCCAAGACACAACAACGGCTCGCGGGACCTCACTATGGAGTCAGCTATGCGGTGCTGCCTATGCCGCCCAAACCATTAACTTCACCAGCGACTAGGGCTGGAGCAGAGGCCCTAAAGCGTTTGCAGTGCTGGCCCGGTACGCACCGTGTCGCCGTTGGGCTGTCTGGCGGCGTCGATAGTTCCTTGACCGCAGCTCTGCTCGTGGAAGCCGGTTGGCAGGTGGAAGGACTCACCCTCTGGCTGATGAGTGGCAAAGGCGCCTGCTGCTCAGAAGGTCTTGTGGATGCGGCCGGAATCTGCGATCAGCTGGGAATCCCTCATCATGTTGTGGATTCCAGATCCACCTTTCAGCAGGAAATCGTGGATCGTTTGGTGAAGGGCTATCAAGAGGGCATCACGCCCTTGCCTTGCTCTCGCTGCAATCGATCGGTGAAATTCTCAGCGATGCTCAGTTGGGCTCAATCAGAGCGCCAACTTGAACGCATTGCCACAGGCCATTACGCCAGGGTGCGTGATGCCAATGATCCAAATGCTGATTTCAATCTGCCCGGGGATGGCGTTGGCAGGCATCGGCTATTACGTGGCCTTGATCAGCACAAAGACCAAAGCTATTTCCTTTACGACCTTCCCCAGAATGTTCTCGGGAAGGTTGTGTTTCCTTTGGGAGAGCTCACCAAAACAGATACAAGATTGGAAGCCGATCGATATGGTCTGCGCACAGCAAAAAAGCCAGAAAGTCAGGATCTATGCCTGGCTGACCATTTCGGCTCGATGCGAGCATTCCTCGACAACTACATCCCTCCGAGCACTGGCGAGATTGTTCTTCAAGATGGCACGGTCGTTGGAGAACATGATGGGATTGAGCACTTCACCATCGGCCAGAGAAAAGGTCTGAAGGTTGCTTGGCGAGAACCCCTTCACGTGGTGAAAATCGATGCACCAATGAATAGGGTTGTCGTGGCGCCTCGATCCGAAGCTGGTCAAGCGAGCTGTGTTGTTGGCGCTATTAACTGGATCTCAATGGCAGCGCCGACGAGTGCCATCAATGTTGAGGTTCAGGTGCGCTACAGAAGCCGTCCTGTTGCAGCAAAACTCACGCCGATTGCAGCAACAGAAGCAGACAAGGCTGGGCAACGTCCTCATCGTTGCCAACTGATTTTTGAAGAGGAGCAGTTCTCGATCACGCCTGGCCAGGCAGCCGTGTTCTATGCCAAAGATGTCGTGCTTGGTGGTGGCTTGATTCAGCAGCAGGCTTGATCCTTCAGCAGGCTTAGGGCTGCCCAAAAACTAGTTCTGAAGAGAACCTTTTGCGGAACCCTATTTCTTAAGCAAACCCAGAGGCGAATCACACCTATTGGCGAAAAAATCTAGGGCTCAGATGTAATGGAAGAACGAACGTTCGACCAGCCAATTCCCAGGGAACCGATAACGAGCAGGCCGATCAGAGGCACTTCCCGCCAGCGAACGTAGCCGCTGATGCTGCGATGTAGGTGTAGTTCTGTCTGACCAACTCCCTCTGTAAAAGGATCAAGCAGCAACTGCGTTTGCCCAGTGGCCAAAACCAATGCTGAGGGACCCGTATTGGAAACGCTGAGCAGGTCCCTTGCCGTTTCAATGCTTCTCAATTGAGCTAAGGCCATGAACTGACGCTGCAATGCAAGGGGATAGGGGTCAAGGTTGGCGATGGCGACTAGCCACTCAGCCCCATGGCCAACGGCCTGGGCTAAGGCCACTCCATCACTGAGCTCGTAGCAGATCGCCACAGCCCCTGACGGCCCTGACCAACGCAACAAACGCGATCCGTCTCCAGGCTGCAAGCCGCCAACGGCAGACAGCCCTGAGAATGCCCCTCCAGGCAAGGAAGGCAACCATTCCCCAAGCGGAACCAGGCGGTGTTTATCCAATGCTTTAGACGGCAAGCTCGCGCCAGGCTCCACCACCAGTAGTGAGCTGCGTAGCTGACCTTGAACCCAGCGAAAGCCACCGCTTAGCAAAGGGATTGGGGCTGGTTCTAGAAGGGTCTGCTTGGCAGCAAGCGTGCCTTCTGGAGCGAATAACCATTCAGCATCAAGCTCCACAGCATCATCAAAAGCCTTTTGCAGGGCTGTGGGCAATCGCTGTTGTTGCTGTTTCGAGAACTTTGTACGGGTCGCAATCGCCGGCTGCCATAGAGCGACAGCAACTGAAGAGGCCTCTTTTGTCGGACGCAACAAACTCCACCCCAACCCATGGATCAGGGCAAGAGAGATCAGGCCGAGCAAAAGAGGTCGACGCCAATTGGATCGACACCGCCAAGCAATGGCTACACGCCAAAGCCACCAACCGATCAGCAACTGAACAGTTGCCAATCCTCCGGCACCGATCCAGCGAGCTAGGCCTGCAAGCGGACGATCACCAGGCAGCAGGCTGCCTCCGACGCCAATCCAGAACAGGGGTGTGCCGGCAAGCAGCACTTCAGTTATTCCCCAAAGGCTCGCCATCACCAGCGCATGGGAGAGCTGTCCTCGGAGGCCTCCTTGTCGCTGGGCAATTTGGGAGAGGCCAATTCCTACCCACGCCCAAATCGCTACAAGAACAGCTGCCGCCCCTGCACAGAACATCCAGATTGCTGTGGCTATGGGCAGGCTCAAAGGTGCTGGGACACCAATCCAGGTGAGTGGATGCAGGGCCAATAGCCAGCGATGGCTGAGCAAAACAGCCAACCCTCCCCACAAACCAGCCGCGCCAGGGAATCGGCTAGCTGGCCAGAGCAACCCCAATGCGGGAGCCATCCATACAAGCCCGCCCTGAGCAAGTCCAACACCTGCCAGAACGCCCCCAACCGCACCCTGCAGAAAAGCCAGGGATCGGTCATTGCCCATGGTCAGTGTCGAATACCTTCACCATCCTGAACCCAGGTTCAAAGATGAAAAGTTTGCGATGGATAGTGCCAACCCTATTCAGCAGCTCCTTTTAAGAGGTCTGGGCACGACAACGCTTGTTGCTGATCGACTGCGCTATGTCACCCAAGAATGGGTCAGTAGCGGACGCCTTGATTCTTCCCATGCCTCTGCTTTGGTTGACGACGTGCTCAAGGCACTGCGAGGTGAAACACCTGAATTAGAACAGCAGATGGGCCGCAATCTTGAGCGCAACCGGGACAATCTCCTACAGGATCTGGGCTTATCTAGCCAGAAGGAAGTTGATGAATTACGCGGCAGAATCGACCGCCTTGAGCAAAAGCTACGTCAACTTGACCCACAGGATTGATCCACAAGCTGACGTTGCTGCCACCCCCTGCCAGAATTACTCAGCTTGATGATTGAAGTTCAGTGCGCGACATCCTGATCAGTTCGGCAGTCTGCCTGTTTTGCGTAATTGTGGCGGTGGTTAGCCAGATCGTGGCCCCCACAACAGTGACTGCTGCCAGCAATGCCACAGTCCTCAAAACAGAAGTCCGAACACTTCAGCAACCCCCCTCCATTGCTGCAGTTCTTGAACTTGATCCAGACGATCCCAATCCAACACTTTTCGCCATGGCTCCCGATTCCACCCAGGCCAATGCTGCAGCACTTGGAGGAGCTCTCCAATCTGAGAAAGCTCAATTAACAGCCAGTGGCCTTCGCATTACTGATCTTGAGATTGGTGATGGCCCGGAAGCCACCGCCGGTCAAACCGTCTCTGTGAATTACCGCGGCACCCTTGAAGACGGCAAAGAATTTGACAGCAGTTACAACCGTGGACCGTTCAGTTTTCCCTTGGGTGCTGGTCGCGTGATTCAAGGTTGGGATGAAGGTGTCGCTGGCATGAAGGTTGGCGGTAAGCGCAAGCTGGTTATTCCTCCAGAACTGGGTTATGGCAGCCGTGGTGCAGGCAAAGTTATTCCCCCCAATGCAACCTTGATTTTTGAAGTCGAGCTGCTTGGGGTCAAATAATCTCAAGCCGAATGAACTGAGCGAAGCCCGCCCGTTTAGCAATTGAGCCGGGTAGGCTGTTGCTCACTTTTTGCTTTGTCTGCAAGATGTTGCGTTCGGCACTTTCAGCCATCCTTCGCCGCCTGCCAGCCACCTCGGCCCAGGCTCACTGTGACGGCCCTTGTGGTGTTTACGATCCCGCATCAGCAAGGGTCGCCGCTGAAGCTGTCGTTTCGATGACAAAAAAACTGCTCGCCATGGAACCTCCGTCGGGCAGTGATGCTGCTTCTTGGGCGGCATACAACAACACCTTCTCTCGCTATGTCGCGATTAAGGAGGAGCAGGCCCACGAAACCAAAAAAGAATTGCTGATTCTTTGGACGGATTATTTCAAGCCTGAGCATCTAGCGACCTTCCCTGATCTCCATGACACCTTCTGGAAAGCCGCCAAGCTTTGCAGTGCTTGCAAGGTGAACATCGACCAAGGCAAGGCTGATGAGCTGCTCAAGGCCGTTGAAGCGATTCACCATATGTTCTGGAAATCAAAAGGACGTGGCGACGCTTGGGTTACGGCCAGCTGATCAAAGCTTCCCTGCCCAAAGCGACTTGGCGGTCGCTGATTCTGCTGCTCTTGGGACGTCGTCGGCGTTTTCGCATTGACGCCGACGATGGTCAATCGATGCGGCCCACGTTGAAGCCAAATGATGTTTTGATCGTTAGGCCAATCCGGCAAGGTGATCCTTTGCCGGAGAAAGGCAGGCTTGTTTTAGTGCGTCATCCGCTTCTTGCAGAAAAATTGATGATCAAGCGTGTTCATCAGATCGGCAAAGAAGGCCTCGACTTGCGTGGGGATAATCCGCTAGAGAGTACTGACAGCCGCCAATTTGGGCTTGTTAATTGCCATCATTTGCGAGGCACGGTTGAAGGACTGATTTGAATCAATTAACAAGAAGAGAGTTGAAATAGAAGGAGCCTGTTTAGGGCTTTTAAATATAGATCCTAGCTGGAGATTCTAGGCTGCAATCTTGGTTTGCGGCCGCGAAATTAGAGTGCCTGATTGCGAGGGGTTGTTTGCAAGAACTTGCTAGAAAACTCTTGATTAAAAGCCCTCAACCAAAAGTAAAAGTTCTTGGCTGGATATCAAAGGATCTGAAAAGACGTTTTCTGCAGCCAGAAGAAGCCAGTGATAATCGAGAGCCCACCTGCTGAACCCACGAGAAGAGGTAAAGCCCGTTGGCCAACACGCAAGGTCGCCTGGGAGATCAGCGCCACAACTGCGCCCATAGCGGCAATGGATCCAATGAGATACGTCGCTAAATAAGCGAGTGCCCCGAGAGGAGGAAGCGCCAAAGCAGGAATGACGGCTAACAGATGACTCGCCCCAGCAAGACCATGAAGTAAGCCCAAGCTGGATGCAGCATGGGGATGGCGACCATGCTTCTGCCGCCCACGAATATGCAGATGCACATGTTCATGCGCATGGCCATCGCGATGGTTGTGCTGATGCGTATGAATATCAAGGCCTAAAGCCGTGCGAATGGCCATCGCACCAACCACGAGTAAAGCCAAGCCAACACTGAATTCAGCCCATGACGACATGCGCTCAAGATGCGCAAAATCCTTCACCAAAATGGCGACTGTTGAAAGGACCAAAACCCCAGTGGAATGTCCGAGTCCCCAGGCCAGTCCACTGCGCATGGCTGTTCCAGGCTGACGCATTGCCGTGGGTGCCATGGCGACGAGGTGATCAACACCACCCAACACATGAAGCGCTCCAGCGGCAAAGCCTGTGAGGATGCTGATCAACATGGAAAGATCATGGCCACTTGAATTCTGCCTGTTATTCGCAGCAACTGTTGGAGCTCAAACCACTTGTGCTCAAACCAATAGTGTTCAAGCCAATGGAGCTCAAGCCACTGGTGCTCCAGCCAAATCTCTAAGGAGATTTTGTCCTTGCCTTTTCGCTTCATTTAGCCAGCGACCAATTTTTTTAGCCCAGCGCTGACATCGCTCTGTCGCATGAGGGCTTCGCCAACAAGGACAGCTCCAGCACCAGCTTCCTGAACTCGATCAAGGTCGGCCCTGGTGAATAGGCCTGATTCACTCACCAAAAGAATATCTTGCTGCTGCAACCTGGCTCGAAAATGGTTGATCAACTGTTCGGTCTTGCCGAGATCATTCTCAAAGGTTGTGAGATCGCGATTGTTGATACCAATCAGCGGGAAATCTCCAAGGTTGAGAACCCGTTCCATTTCATCAGCATCATGCACCTCCACCAGAACTGTGAGGCTTAAACTCGCTGCAACTTTTGATAGATAAGTAAGATCCTGATCGGAAAGTATCTTGACGATCAGAAGAGCTGCATCAGCTCCAGCGGCCCTGGCCTGATACAGCTGGTAGGGAGTAAAGATAAAATCCTTGCAAAGTAGAGGAAGTTCAACTTCCTTTCGCACATCAACAAGGACATCAAAACCACCTTGAAAGAAATTCTTTTCAGTTAGCACAGACAAGCAGCTGGCGCCGCCTTCTAAGTAGGCCCTGGCTATGGCTATTGGGTCAAAATCCTCACGGATTACTCCTTTGCTAGGGCTTGCCTTTTTGACTTCGGCAATCACTGCAGGCTTTACATTGGCCTTTTTTAAGGCAGCGATAAAATTTCTTGGAGCCGGTAAATCTTGAATCTTGGATTTCAACGTTTCCAATGGAACACGTTGGCGGGCTACTTCTACTTCACGATCTTTTTCCCAGAGAATCTTCTCAAGAATGTTGCGCGGCTGAGCTTCTTCGTGGGGAATTGAATACTCAAGTTGAGCAACCTTGATGCTTGGATTTGGTGGACGACGACGAATCTCCATGGGGAGTTAGGAAAACAAAAAAACGATCTGGATGAGAACTTAGATGAAGCAGCCTGTCTAGGCTTTTATTGGCGAGGGGATCA
The DNA here is from genome assembly GCA_949486985.1 of Prochlorococcus marinus str. MIT 9215. GTDB lineage: Bacteria > Cyanobacteriota > Cyanobacteriia > PCC-6307 > Cyanobiaceae > MIT-9215. The sequence continues at coordinate 2,135 of CATBLW010000049.1, read as the reverse complement.
CCTCGTCTTCGTTAATTGTGATGCTGCTTGTTTATAAGCCACTTCAACCAATTCGCTCAGGGTTGGGTGAGTATGCACCTCATAGGCCAATTGGGCCACACTCTGACGACGCGCCACTGCATTCGCGATCTCCTGAATCAAATCTGCGGCATGCAGGCCATAAATATGAGCACCCAGAACTTCACCAGAGTCCTTTCTGAACAGCAGCTTCATCAGACCATCGCTTTCAAGCTCTGCCAAAGCTTTGGTGTTGGCCTTGAAATAGCTACGTACACTTCCAAGCTCAAAACCCTCTTTCAGAGCAAGATCTTTCGCTTCTGCCTCACTTAAGCCAACAGAGCTGATCTCTGGATGGGTGAAGGTTGCAGCAGGAATACTTCTGTAATCAATGGTGCGGGAGTGGCCCAGGATGTTGTCGACAGCAACTGTTCCCTGAGCTGCTGCCGTATGGGCGAGCATCAATTTGCCAGTCACATCACCAACTGCCCAGAGATGATTCATGGGCTTGCCGTTGACGAGCACGCGCATGCTGTCGTCGATCGGTATGAAACCGCGATTGGTTTCCACTCCAATCGCCTCCAAATTCAGTTGTTTGCTGCTTGGTACCCGACCGGTAGCCACAAGCACAGCATCCACTTCAAGGTTGTCCACCAACTCTCGACTCTGCATATCGGAGAGTTCAATTCGCACCGGAGACCCCGCTGTGACCTTGCTGGCTAAAACACCGGCACGAGCATCAATATCGCGGCCATCAATCAGATGACGTGCTGCCAGTTTGGTGATGTCGGGATCAAAGGTCGGCATGACCCGATCTAAAGCCTCAATCATCGTGACCTCACAACCGAGAGCCGTATAAACATCAGCAAATTCAAGCCCGATGTAACCACTGCCAATAATTGCGATCCAGCGTGGCAACCACTCCAGATTCACAGCTTCATCACTGGTGAAAACGGTGCGCCCATCCGTTTCGATACCAGGCGGAACAAAAGGATCAGACCCTGTGGCGATGATCACATCTTTGGCCGTGACAACACGGTCGACACCACTGATTTCTCTGACTCCCACGCGCTGATTGCCTTCCAATCGACCATGGCCACGGATAATCGTGACGCCTGCTCTTTCAAGTGTTTTGGTGAGATTGCTGCGAATCATCGCCACCAATTGATTGGCATGGTCAGCAATCTTCTGTCGTTCAAAGCGCACTGGCGCCGCATGAATGCCAAAACCTGCCAAATGCTCTGCATCTGCAAGCTCCCGCACTCGTCCGCTTGCTGCTAGCAAAGCCTTTGATGGAACGCAGCCGCGATTGACGCAGGTGCCTCCCATGTCCCGCGACTCAATGATCGCCACTTTTAAGCCGTGCTCGGCTGCATGCTTGGCGGCATCAAAGCCACCGTAACCGGCGCCTACAACGATGACATCGAAGTCAAAACTAGCCTCGCTCACCCTGACTGCTGCATGGGAGAGGTCATTGTGGCGCGTCGTCGCTCCAACAGAAGCGGAGCCGCTGCTGCGGCGACATTGAGTGACTCCACTGCAGCACTATGAGGCAAGGTGACTCCATGACTGCAACAGGCCTGCAAGCAGGGATGTAAGCCAGATCCCTCATTGCCTAGAACCAACACTGTGGGTTGTTGCCAGTCCAGATCCCAGTAGGGGATGGCGGACTGTGCCGCATCAGAACCGGGTACCAGACTGCCAACCACCTGAAACCCTCGACTGACGGCCTGTTTGAGCTGCTTGGCTAACTGCTCAACAGCTTCTTGCTCTGAAGACCCAAAGCGAACATGGGGCAACTGAAGAATGGCTCCTGCAGAAGCCCTCACCACTTTCGGGCTTAAGGGATCTGCTCCAGAAGCAAGCCACACGCTCTCAACATCTGCGGCCATGGCTGTTCGCAGCAACGTGCCAAGGTTGCCAGGGTCCTGCAGGCGATCCAACGCCAAAACAAATGTGGCCTGATCTGAAGATTTTGGTAACGAATTGGTCGATATAATTGTTGCTACACCATCAGGATTGACTGTCGTAAGTGAAGCCTCAAGGACAGTTGGTGTGACCTCGTGGAGACAAGTTTGCGGGAGCAATTTGTCCACAAGCTCATGGTGGTTCGAAAGCCACGATGTCGTCGCCACAAT
>CATBLW010000048.1 GCA_949486985.1 Prochlorococcus marinus str. MIT 9215 | reverse complement strand
GTTTGGGGTGGAGCCGGGGCCCTGATGGTTGCCAATTGCTCTGAGGTGCTGGATCGGAGTTGGCGTCGTTGGCAAGCCAGTTTCACACCCTAAAATTCCGATGAGTTATTTCTAATTAGGAACCTCTGAATATAAAACTCTGAATATAAAGCTCTGATTAGAAAACTCTGAATATAAAACTCTAATTAGAAAGCTTTGATTCGCAAGTCCTGATTAGAGCAGGTTTGATTGAAAATGTTTGCTTGGATAAGCCTGATTGGACAAGTTTGATTATGTCACTCCTGATTAAATAAGTTTGATTGGGATAAGCCTGATTAGACAAGTCTGCTTAGGTCAAGTCTGATTTGATTGAAATCATCTGAATCAATCGTCACTGGCGTGATAGCTGCTGCGTACCAAGGGGCCACTACGAATTTGAGAAAAGCCCAACTCTTTGGCTACAGCTGCAAACTCTTCAAAGTCTTCAGGTCGCCAGTAGCGATCGACTGGAATATGAGCCAATGATGGCCGTAGGTATTGCCCCATGGTGATGCGTTGACAGTCGACAGTGCGCAGGTCTTGCAGGGTTTGGATGATTTCGGCTCGTGTTTCTCCCAGGCCAAGCATTAGCCCTGACTTGGTTGGGATCTGAGGGGCGATTTCTCTTGCTGCTGCTAAGAGATTCAGGGATCTTCTGTATGTCGCTCCACGCCGGACATCTCTTTGGAGCCGCTCAACGGTTTCAAGGTTGTGGTTAAAACAATTTGGTTCTGCTTTGAGAACCATGCTTAGTCGTTCTCTCTGGGCTTGAACGGCCTCAGCCGGATCGGCCAAACCACCCCAGAAATCAGGTGTCAGAACTTCAATGGAGACAAGAGGATTGCGTTGCCTGATTGCCGCCATGGTTGTGGTGAACAGGCTGGCACCGTGATTTGGCAGGTCATCCCTTGCTACGGACGTGAGCACCACATAACGGAGGCCCATCTGCTCCACGGCATCCGCAACGCGTTCACTTTCTAGGGGATCAAGTCGTTGAGGTGCTTTGCCTTTCTCGACCTGACAGAACGCACAACTGCGGGTACAGATAGAGCCTCCAAGAAGAAAACTGGCTGTTCCTGCTGCGTAGCACTCGCCGCGATTGGGGCAACGGCCTTCTTCACAGATGGTGTGCAGCCGATTCCCTTTGACGAGATTCTGAACCTGCTCCAACTGAGAGGCTTTGCCAATGGGCCGACTGAGCCATGCCGGCAAGCGTTCTTTGGGCCTGATGTCGCTGTATTGGGTCTTACGTTTTGGTGGTGATGGCGTTGCTGGGGTCACAGTTTTCTCATTCCACGTTTGGTCATTCCACGTTTGGTCATTCCATTGCTCTCCTGCCTTCGAGTGCACGAGTGAGGGTGACTTCATCGGCGTACTCCAGTTCACTGCCTACGGGCAGGCCGTAGGCGATTCGAGTCACCTTGGTGAAGGGCTTCAGCAATCGAGCTAGATAGAGGCTGGTGGTATCGCCTTCAACGCTGGGAGTCAGCGCGAGAATGACCTCGCTGATGTCGTCATGGTCAACACGTTGAACCAGGCTGGAGATTTGCAGAACCTCTGGCCCGATTCCATCCATTGGAGAAATCAGTCCCCCGAGGACGTGATAAAAACCTCGGTATTCCCTTGTTCTCTCAAGTGCAAGTAGATCACGGGAGTCGGCGACAACGCAGAGAAGACCTTGGTTGCGCTTTTGATCACGGCAGATCTCACAGAGAGGATCTGCACTGAAGTGGAAACAGGTTTGACATTGCCCCACTTGGCTGTGAGCAGCAATCAGTGCATCTGAAAAGCTGCGGATCTGTTCTTCGGGTTGTTGTAAAAGGTGTAAGGCAAGCCTTTGAGCGGTGCGTGGGCCAATCCCAGGAAGCCTTTCGAACTGGTCGATCAGCCTTGCCAGAGGTCGGGTAAAGCCGCTCAGGGGTCCGTTGCAGATGACTGGAATCTAGGCAGCACTTTTCTGAAGCTGCTCAATTGATGACCATCTGCCTGCAGAATGGCGGCAGGTTCAGTTCAGTTCAGATGGTGGGACTTATGCGATCGACAGCTCGTGCGGTTTTGGCTTTTACGCTTGTTTTTCTGCTGGCTGCCTGTAGCGGTACATCTGCAGGCTTGAACACCTTCCAGAGCCCCAATGGCCGTTATGCATTTCTCTACCCAACAGGATGGACTCGGGTGGCTGTTAGTGGAGGACCTCAGGTGGTGTTTCACGACCTGATCAACAGTGATGAAACAGTCAGCCTGGTTGTCTCTGATGTCACTGATGGTGGGGACCTTCAAAGCCTGGGAAGCCCCGTAGCCGTTGGCGAGCGCTTGATGGGTGAAGTGATTGCCCCTGATGGCAGTGGAAGGCAGGTTGAATTGGTTGAAGCCCGTGAACGCGAGTCGTCAGGTCATATGTTCTACGACTTGGAATATGCCGTTCACCTTGGCGATCGAGATCGACATGAGCTTGCCACTGTGGTGGTAGACCGGGGTCGTTTGTATACCTTGGCCACCAGTACCAATGAAATCCGTTGGCCGAAGGTTAAGGGACTGTTTGAGAAGGTGATCACATCATTTACTCTGTTGATTTGAACGCACGCCTTGCTTTTGTAGAGGCACTGGCTTGAATGATTTGCGGGTAAATACTTGTATTTAGTGCCGAAATTTCTTGTCTGCTATGTTCCCTAGTTGTGCCTGATTCAAATAGTAAAATATTTCTTGTTGCTGGTTGACAGGGGTTGAGCGACTATTAACAAGTTGATAGTCGAATGGAGGAGTAGTCGCGATCTTCTGTGTTTGGTTTCTGTTCTGGCCCGTAGTAACAGAAGTCTCTGGAAAAGGTATTCTTGCTTATTAAATAATAAGGTTGGCTTGAACAAGCTGGCCAAAGGAAATCAACATTCTTTGGATACGAAGCTGATCACCATCTCATACTTTTTGCCGGCTGATGCACTCAGGTTGCCGGTTGATTTGCCTGTGGAAGTCGTTCCGCTTTGGAACCAAAGGAAGGCATTTTGTGCTGAGGCTTTGTTGTCAGATGTGGACCTGAGGGTGATTGCAAATCTGTGCACTGATGCCTTTCATTGATTCTAATCAATGTTGATAAGTTTGAATTATTAGCTGATATTATTGTGCCAAGCATTTTTGTTCAAAATATGAAGCGTTGTCGCCAGTTTTTGTAATTATTGGATTCAGTAATTGGTTCGGAGATTTCAGGCCATTTTGTATCAAGGTAACTAATACCATCTCGGTAAAAAGGTCTGGCATCCAGTCGGGTTGTCTCAAGTTGTGTTGTGGCCATGGCAGTGATCAACCCTCCCAATTCCATTGGCCCAAGATCTGTCTTTAGGTTTTGTCCGGCGGTCGTTATCAGGGCTGGTAGCCGAATGAGATTTTCCGGTCTTGTGAGTTTTCTAAATAGGCTTTTCAGTACGAGCTGTTGCCTCCGTAGGCGTCCGAAATCTCCTTCCTCATCGTTCCGCCAGCGAAGAAATCCCTCAAGTTCACGATCTCTCAAAATCTGTGGACCTGGTTGAAGATCGATATAGAGTCCTTGAGATTTATCGACGTAGTAGAGGCGTTTCGGTACATCAACCTCAATACCGCCGAGCAGGTCTGCAATGCCACGAATCCCATCCAGGTTAATCAGAATGTGATGACGTATTGGACGACGCATCAAACGAGTGAGCTCGCTTTTTACAGCTTCAGGACCACCACGGGCATACAAGGCATTCACTTTTAATGGACCAAAGCCATGTGAGTCGATATAGCTGTCTCTGGGAATCTGGGTGATTTTTGTTTCGCCATGCTCTACTCGTATGGTGAAGATGGCATCGGTATTCCCCCTGCCTGCATCCATTCCAAGTACCACGACCTCTCTATTGTTAAAGCCTTGCCAGTTTGAGAAAGGATTGCTTGTTGGGTACTTCTTGGTCCCAATCAGAAAAGTTGGTTGTTGGGTTAGTGAGCGCTTTAGAGGTACTGACAGCAATAGGCCTCCAGTCAGCCCAAGGGCTACGGCGGCAATCAGTGAGAGCCTGGCAGAATTGCTATGAAGTGGAGAACTCATGACTTCATCTTAGGCCTTTATTGGTTCTTTCTTTAGTAAGAATTGATTGATTGTTCAGATCTTGTCAGATCAGTGTGGAGGTCTTTATTTGTAATTGAAACTAAATCTTGTTAATTGGCTTTATGAATTGGCCCGGGAAGTAGGTTTTTATTGATTTTTATTTGCTGTAGCTCTACTTCGTGAATGTTTGGCCGTTGCTAGCCGTTGTTGCGATACTTGGCTTCTGATGGTCGTTGTGGCTGTGTTGGCATGTTGCTTCTAGCTTGTTCAGAGATCAGTTGGCATGGCTTTGGGCTTTGGCTCTAAATATGGTCTATCCATCGTGATGTCAGTCATTTTTACCGTCGATATTGGCTCTATCGATCATCCTGCAGTACTGAGTGAGTAATCAGTACTCAGTACTCAGGAATCAGTGTTCAGAGGCTGAGCAGTTCATCGCTACGCAAACCTGCTTGAACGCGCCAGAGATCTGCATAAGCACCTGATCGTCTCAGCAGGTCGTCGTGACTTCCTTGTTCAACAATGCGCCCTTGCTCCATCACGATGATTTGGTCGGCATGTCGTACGGTGCTGAGACGATGCGCAATAACAAGTGTGGTGCGGTTGGCAGTGATGTGAGTGAGTGAACGTTGAATGGCAGCTTCTGTTTCGTTGTCTACTGCTGCAGTTGCCTCATCAAGAATCAAGACTGGTGCTTGTTTAAGGATTGCTCTGGCTAAGGCAATGCGCTGTCGCTGACCGCCGGAAAGTCGTTGCCCACGTTCTCCTACCAATGTGTTGAAACCTTCGGGGAGGGCTTCAATGAATTCTGAGGCTTCAGCGAGTTCGGCTGCTTTGGAAATGTCTTCGAGATTGGTTTCTGCTTTGCCATAAGCAATGTTCTCGGCCACGGTTCCATCGAATAAGTAAACCTCTTGACTCACCAGTGCAATACATCGACGTAGATCGCCTAGTAATAGGTTGTCGATTGGTTCACCATCCAGGAGGATTCGGCCTGAACTGAGCGAATAGAGGCGAAGCAGAATTTTCATTAGGGTGCTTTTCCCAGAGCCTGTTGAGCCGACAATGCCGAT
>CATBLW010000047.1 GCA_949486985.1 Prochlorococcus marinus str. MIT 9215 | reverse complement strand
GGCTTGACCACCTTCTTGCCTGTCGACAATCGTCACGATTCTCGTGACCTCATAGCCCGCTTCTCGTAGTTGCTGAACCGCCTTTAGAGAGGACCCGCCAGTGGTGACAACATCTTCGAGAACGGTAATACGTGCTCCTGCTTGAGGTCTTGGCCCTTCAAGCCAGGCACCTGTGCCGTGCCCCTTGGCCTGCTTGCGCACGATCAGGGCATTGAGGTCTCGATCGTCTTGCGCTGCTGCCATGGCAACGCCACTCACCAGTGGATCGGCTCCCAGGGTTAGACCAGCTACAGCGATCGCATCGTCTTCCACTTGCTTCAGCATGGCTGTGCTGAGTAGTGCAAGTCCTCTGCCACTAAGGCTGACAGGTTTGCAGTTCACGTAGTGGTTGCTCTGGCGACCAGATGCAAGGGTGAAATCCCCATGGCGATAGGCCTGCGTGGCCAGCAGGTTGAGCAGTTCAGTGCGGCAGGCCTCGGCTGACGTGGGGAGAGGACTCATCTCAGGTCTGGTGCATCGTGGATTCATTGCCTAGTTTGCGTGCAGTTGTGTTGCTTGTTGTCATGGCTCGGCGTCCCTTCCATGGCTTGATGATGTTTGGATTGGCTTTAACGGCTCCTTTGTTTTTTGCAGGAGTTGCTTTTGGCCGGCCTGTTGTTTGTACAACAAGCCTTGAAGCCCCTGCTCCAGATAGCTTTGCTTCTGAGCCAGTTGAGGTCAGTCGATGCGGCCCGGTGGAATCCACGAGCGAGTTGATCGACCGTCGTTATTTCTCTTGGACCGCTTCTTATGACAAGAGTGTGGACCTGCTTCATCAAGTCACGGACATTCTCGGCATTGCGGTAGCAGGCCCCCAAGGGAATCAATTTGTTGGCTTTGGCTTCCCTGATCAGACGATCATGTGGGATGGACTGGCCATTCAGAACACTGTTGGAGTGCTTCTCGAAGAGCAAAGCCCCTTGATCCCATGGCGCACTGTCGATATCTCCACTGGCTTTAACAGCAGTATTGCTGGTGAAGCTTTGGTTCGGCAGGATGCGGAGGTGGCTCTTCAGGAAGAGGATTCGCCTTGACAGGACTTCACGACCATCCGTGGACTGTGGTAGATCCGTGAGTTTCGGGGGGTCTAGCAATCTGGTGAATGCAGCGAACTCATAATTCGCCTAAGGCGAGTTCGATCCTCGCGACCCCCATTTCTCATCATTGATGCGTTTGTTCGTTTTGGCTGTTTTGCTGGCTTTGCCAGCTTTCTTTGCAGCTGCTGAAGTGGCCTTGTTACGGCTTCGGCCAGTCAGGGTTCAGGTTTTGGTTGAGGAGGGTGTGCCGGCGGCTCTCTCAATCAACCGCTTGCAACGCCGCTTGCGGCGAGCCTTGATGGTCTCCCAGCTAGGTGGAACGCTTGCTCTTGTTGCCCTTGGCTGGATTGGTCATGGCCTTGGACAGCGATGGTGGCCCGTAGCCGATTCCTTTAGTCGTTGGTTGGATGCAGGGCTGTTTTTATCGCTTGTGGTGTTAGCCACCTTGTTGGCTGGTTTGCTGCCTAAGGCCTGGGTCCTGAATCGTCCGGAAGAGGCCGCTCTACGCCTGGCTCCATTGCTTGAGGCGGTGATGCATGCCTTGGCTCCTTTGATTGCTGTACTGGAGACGGCGGCAGCCTTGTTATTGCGTCTGGTTGGTTTGCCTGCTCATTGGGATTCGATGGCCCCTGCATTGTCTGCTGATGAGCTCGAGACTCTGATTGAAAGCGGAGTTGTCACGGGTCTGCGTCCTGCGGAGAGAAATATTCTTGAGGGCGTTTTTGCTTTGCGTGACACTCATGTTCGTGAAGTGATGGTGCCCCGTTCTGGCATGGTCACACTGCCAGTTGATGTGCGCTTTGCTGAATTGATGAAAGCGGTGCATCGCACACGCCATGCACGATTCCCTGTCATTGGCCAGTCCCTTGATGAT
>CATBLW010000046.1 GCA_949486985.1 Prochlorococcus marinus str. MIT 9215 | reverse complement strand
GTGCATGGTCGGAAGGATCCGGCTCTGAAGCCGTGGATGTTCACCAAGGACGGCAGCTGGCCAGAGCCTGGTGAAGAACTTCGGCCGCTTGAATGTTGGGTGGCTGAAGTGATGCTGCAGCAAACCCAGTTGCAGGTTGCCGTGCCTTATTGGCGACGTTGGATGGAGGCCTTTCCATCCGTGGTGGATCTGGCAACAGCTGATCAGCAGCAGGTTCTACTCCTTTGGCAGGGACTCGGTTATTACGTACGTGCCCGTCGGCTGCATCAAGGCGCCAGGCAATTGGTCGAGAGTCTTGGTACGAATGCGTCGGCCAATTCAAATTTTTGGCCTCGAGAGATAGAGGCCTGGCTTGCTCTGCCTGGTATTGGTCGTAGCACGGCTGGCAGCATTCTTTCCTCGACGTTCGACTTACCCTTCGCCATCCTTGATGGCAACGTCAACCGTGTATTGGCGAGGTTGATCGCGAGCCCCAGACCGCCGAATCGACAACGCGCGCACTTTTGGCGCCTTAGCGAGCACTTGTTGGATCGCCAGAGGTCAAGAGATTTCAATCAGGCTTTGATGGATCTTGGCGCCACGATCTGCAAGCCACGCAAGCCCATGTGTGGCGATTGCCCCTGGCAGGAGCATTGTTCTGCTTACGCTGCCGGTAGTCCTGCTGCTTATCCCGTGAACGATGCCCCTAAGCCTTTGCCTTTTCAGGTGATTGGTGTGGGCGTGGTCGTTGATGAGGCGGGTCAGGTGTTGATTGATCAGCGCCTCAATGAAGGATTGCTGGGAGGCATGTGGGAATTTCCTGGTGGCAAGCAGGAACCAGGCGAAGCGATTGAAGACACGATTATCAGAGAGTTGAAGGAGGAATTGACTATTGAGGTGCAGGTGGCTGATCACCTCATCACGCTTGATCACGCCTACAGCCACAAGAAATTGCGCTTTGTGGTGCATCTTTGCCGCTGGATCGCTGGCGAGCCTCAGCCCTTGGCCAGTCAGCAGGTGCGTTGGGTGGCACCCAGCTCTCTGAGTGCGTACCCATTTCCTGCTGCCAATGCTCGAATTATTCCTGTGCTTTTGGAACGTTTGCAGCAAGGTAAACCGAGCGATCCTGCTGCTTGATTAGCCGTTGGCGCTTTGCAGTGGGGTCTTGAGTTGGGCGCGACGCCCGCCCATGGGTAGATGCTGCAATTGCAGCCTCCAGGCATCGGGTAATTCAAGGCTTAAACGTTCTGGCCATTCCACGGCCATCAGGGCACCAAGTGCCTGCGCTTCTTCTTCTTCTTGCAGGAACAGTTCATTCGCAGCCATGGGTTGCTCCAAGCGATAGAGATCCAGATGGATGAGAGGCGGCTGCCCGTCTGGATAGTGCTGAGCCAATGAAAAGGTTGGGCTGGTGATCGGTTCTTCGATGTTTAAGGCCATGGCGAGCCCTTGCACAAGCGAGGTTTTTCCGGCGCCTAATGGCCCTTCTAGTAAGAGCAGGGATGAGGCCGGCAAGTGCGCTGCAAGTTCTTGGCCAAGGCCATGGGTGGCCTCCAGGGTCTCGAGGATCCAGAAAGTATCTGTAGATTGGCTCTCAAGAGAGTCCGAAGCCTCAGCAATTCTGCAGAGATTCCCTTTCACGTCTTTTTGAAGAGAGCTTTTCATCATGGTGGCAGCGCCCACGTCCACGACCTCCTCGCAGGTCACCTCTGAGTCTGTAGTGGCTGATCTCGCTCTTGCGGATTTTGGCCGCAAGGAACTGAGCATCGCTGAAACCGAGATGCCAGGCCTGATGGCACTCAGAACCAAGTACGGCAATGAGCAGCCCCTCAAAGGCGCGCGCATTGCTGGCAGCTTGCATATGACGATTCAGACCGGCGTTCTGATCGAAACCCTGGTAGCTCTAGGCGCTGATGTTCGCTGGGCTTCCTGCAATATTTTTTCCACTCAGGATCATGCTGCTGCAGCGATTGCAGTGAGTGGCGTGCCTGTGTTTGCCGTGAAGGGCGAGACCCTTGATGAATATTGGGCTTATACCCACCGCATCCTCGAGTGGAGTGATGGCGGTGCTCCCAACATGATTTTGGATGATGGTGGCGATGCCACCGGCTTGGTGATGCTGGGCAGCAAGGCTGAAAAAGATCTCAGCGTTCTCAACAATCCCGGCAACGAAGAAGAAACAGCGTTGTTTGCTTCGATCCGCACCAAGTTGGCTCAGGACTCAACTTTTTATTCCCGCATTAAAACCAGCATTCAGGGGGTTACAGAAGAAACAACCACGGGTGTTGCGCGTCT
>CATBLW010000045.1 GCA_949486985.1 Prochlorococcus marinus str. MIT 9215 | reverse complement strand
CTTGACCAGGCGCCTTTAACAGGATCATTCCAGCGAAATCCTGCTTCTTTGGCTAAATGCCTTTGCTGGTATGAAACCTGGGCGCGCATCAGCTGGCGTGGCTCGAGTCCATGAAGCAACAAGGTTTCGAGATCATCGCAACGCGAGAAAACATCGGCGATATAAATGCAGTCTGTTAATGCTCGATGGGCTGCCCATACGGGTACGCCGTAGGCGAGAGCAAGATCTCTTACTGATGGCCTCGCGCGCAGTTGGCGTTCCGCTGGCCAGGCAATATCTTCCATCGTGCAAAGCCAGGGTTTTTGCACAGCTGGGAGCTGTCCTTTGCCGAACCATTGTCGATCGAAGGCGGCATTGTGAGCGACTAAAACATCACAGGCATCGAGCAGGGTTTGGAAGTAGTCCAACCCTTGTTGCCATGGTTGTTTCAGCTGGGTGACATCGGCAGGGATGTGATTGATTGATTCCGCTGCGTTGCTCTGAACAGGTAGAAGAAAGGATTGCTGGGCTAAAACCGCTCGCCGTGGGGCGTGGAAAAGGATTGCGCCAACTTCCATGCAGTGATCTCGTTGGGGATCCAAGCCTGTGGTTTCGGTATCGATAATCAGCAGCATCTCGGGACGCTGTTTTGAATCAGTGGCTTCTAGGCAAGGAAGCACCACGGAACCGCTAACAGGTTGTTCTTCTAGACCAGTCGCTTTTTCTGGAACAGCCTCTTCTTCTGGAGCAGCCTCTGCTGAGGAAACGGTTGAGGATTGGAATGGATGGGCTGCTGTGGCTTGGGCTGGATGGCTTGTCTCTGTTAAGCGGCTTGTCTCTGTTGAACGGCCCGCGTCTGCTGAGTGATCAGCCTCTACTGAGTGATCAGCATTAGCTGAACGTTCAGCGATTGGTTGACGTTCAGGGTTGGATCCAAATCCAGGGTTGGATCCAAATCCAGCCTTGCGATCCACTTCAGCCCTTGCAGCCACTGCAGGCTTTTCATCAACAACAGCTTTCTCTGCAACAACAGCCTTCTCTGCAACAACAGCCTTCTCTGCAACAACAGCCTTGTTGTTGGGGCCAACCTTTGCAGTCGCTTCCACTTCAGAAGCAGGCTTTCGTTTGCTCATGCCCTCCTTAGGCGCTGTCAAACCGCCAAGCAGGTCCAACTGGCCAGTCTCTTGCTGAAACTCCTTGCGTTCTTCCACGCTTGCCTCCTGATGCTATTTGCCTGCATTGTCACGCAGTTTGCAAGGGCTTCCCTAGGCTTCGCGTCAGATTCTTAAGCGCCCCCATGGCCCTTCAACCTGGGGATCAGGCCCCCGACATTGTTCTCCCAGATCAGGATGGAACGATGCGTCGCAGTAGCGACTTGTCAGGCAAGATCTTGGTGTTGTTTTTTTACCCCAAGGACGACACACCCGGTTGCACTGCCGAGGCTTGCAGTTTCCGCGACAACCTGGCCCTGTTTGAAAGTTTTGGGGCTGAAGTTTGGGGAGTGAGTGGAGACGATGCCAACAGCCATCGTCAATTCGCTGGGCGCCATCAGCTGCCTTTCCCCCTCTTGAGTGATCCCGATAAATCGCTGCGGAAAGCCTTTGGCGTTCCCAGCACACTTGGATTTCTGCCGAGTCGAGTCACCTATGTGATTGATGGGGACGGGATTATTCGCCACATTTACAACAACCTTTTGGATGGTCCGGCGCATGTGCAGGAAGCACGCCGTTGTCTTGAGGCCATCTCCTCCAAGTCATGACGAGATGGCGGCGCTTGGACAGCATCTGGGCGCTCTGGCCGACGCAACCAATTGGTTTGGTGGAGATGGTTGGGGGCAGCTACTTGGCTGCAAGTCCTCAACTGAGTTATCGGCGTTTGTTGGAAGCCCTGGCTGATCACAATCTCGCTATTCATGCTTGGGGCTATGTGCCTGGTTTAGACCATCAGGCCCAGGCCACTGAAGCCTGGCGAGACTTTCGCCGTTGTCGACAACAGCTTGAGGCCAGGGTGGGAGCTGTGTCGCCATCGCTTCGCTTGGGTCACAGCCTCGGCTGCAAGTTGCATCTGCTCGCTCCTGATGGAGGCCGCAATAGCTGTTCACTTGTGGCCTTGAGTTTCAACAATTTCACAGCCGATCGTTCGATTCCGATGCTGCGGCAATTGGCTCCAAAACTTGGCATTCATACGGAATACAGCCCCAGCCCGAATGAAACACTGCGGTTGATTCGAGAGCAATATCACCAACCGCACAACTTATTGGTGCGTTTTGGTGAAGACAACTTGGACCAGAGCGACAGCCTTTTGCAGTGTTTGAAGCAACGTGTTGATGATGACTCCCAGCAACTGCAGTTGGCTGGTGATCACCTCACACCAGCCAGTATGGGTTTACGACAGAACCTTCTTGGTGATTGGGCTGATGATGCGGGCAGAGCGAGGCGAATGCAGCGATTGGTGGAGACAATCTTGCGCTGGTTAAAAACTTCAGCAACTTGATGCCGCTTCTGAACTTGTTGAAGAACGAGCTGCAATTGAATGGTTTTCAGGCGCAGCGCTAAAGCAAGGGAAACTTGGCTTCAGCAGATTGTTGAGCCTCTGTTCGGGCCATTGCCTTTCCCGGAATAGAGGCTGTTGTGCCTTGGAATTCCAGATCTTCAGGCGGCTGATGCTTGGCCGCCTGATCGACTCTGGTTGTTTTGTTGGCTACGGCTGCTGTATTGAATCTGGCTGCCGTAGCGACTTTGGCGGTGGCGATTTAAGCCCGCAGGCGATCGAGCACGGAACGATCCTCAAGGGTGCTGGTGTCACCTTTTACCTCTTCTCCAGCCGCGAGGGCTCTGAGAATCCGCCGCATAATCTTGCCGCTACGGGTTTTGGGTAGGGCATCGCTGCAACGGATCTCATCAGGCCGGGCAATCGGACCAATCT
>CATBLW010000044.1 GCA_949486985.1 Prochlorococcus marinus str. MIT 9215 | reverse complement strand
TAACTCTGCTTAATTTTCTGCTTATCTCTGTGGGTTTAGGCGGAACTTTCTCGCGAGTTATTGCTCTAGGGAGGAGCGGGTCTCTCGGACAGCTTGTCCACTTAGCGATCAATGCAAGATCACTCAGCTGGACATGCTGCGAGTTGCAGCTGAAGTAGCCGAAACACCTGGGCGTATCAATGAGCTTGGCTTTGGGCCGCTAAAAGCAGTGATGAGCTTGATCCTGGAGATCTATTGGTGTCCATCGACCAGACGCCCTGTAAGCCGGGTCTTGCGGATGCGCGGTGGCAAGTCGCTTGTCGTTTTCAGGCCTTGATGGGGCCACGGTCGGGAGGACTTTTAGCGGCTTTGGTTTTGGGCAGTGCCCAGGTTGATCTGCCGATAGATCTGCGTCAGATGTTTCGAGTCGCAGGCCTATCCCATGCCCTGGCCGCTTCAGGGTTCCATCTTTCGATATTGCTCGGCACGACGCTAGCCATCGCCAAGCTGTTGCCCAAGGCACTGCGATTGCCTTTAGCCGTTTTGGCGCTGCTGAGTTTTTTGATCCTGGCCGGTGTTCAGCCTTCCGTCGTACGCGCTGTGCTGATGGCCAGCACAGCGTTGCTGATTCACGAGGGAGGAGAGCGCAGTCGCCCATTCGGAGTGTTGTTGCTGACGTTGCTGCTGATGTTGTTGATCAATCCCTCCTGGGCTCGATCGATCGGTTTTCAACTCAGTGCAGCCGCAACAGCAGGTTTACTCATCTCTGCCCCAACTTTCCAGCAGGCTCTCGCCAGTCGTTTCCCAACTTGGTTGGCGTGGTTGGCCTCAGCCTTGGCTGTTCCCCTAGCGGCATTGCTGTGGACATTGCCATTGCAATTGCTGCACTTCGGCTCCACACCTTTGTATGCACTGTTGGCCAATCTGTTAGCAGCTCCTCTACTGGTGCCACTAACGCTTTCAGCCATGGCCTTGGCGCTCTTGTGCCTGCTTCTGCCTGGTTCATTAGCGATGGCGATCTTGCCTTGGATCAGTTGGCCAGTGCAGCAGTTGGCGCTGCTGTTGATTGGCCTGGTTCATTGGATCAGTCTTTGGCCTGGTGCTCAATTGCTTACAGGCCATCCGCAGCCCTGGCTGGTGTTGTTGTTGGCGCTGGCTCTAGTGCCTTGGCTGATGATTGGGTTAAGACAATGGCGGCCTTGGGCTGGGCTTGTACTGATGTTTTGCCTATTGGTGCAGGCATTTGTGCAGCTATCCGATGGATTGCTGGTGGTGCATCAATACGGCAGGCATTGGCTGCTGGCGAGGCATCGAGGCCGAGCGGCCTTGATCAGCACCCATGGAGATGATTTGAGTTGCAGGCAAGCACGAAAACTCAGTGAAGCGTTTGGCCATGGACGTCTGGATTGGGTGATGGTCACCGATCCAGTGGCGAGCCAAGCAACAACCTGCTGGCAGCAGCTGGCTCATACCGTTGTGGCTGAACACCAAGGCCTGATGCCATTGCTGCCGGGCCAACGGCTGGCCAGCTCAGGCTTGGCGATTCGGCCATTGGATGATTCAGGGCAAGTTTTGCAGTTGCAAGTTGGGCGTCATCGTTGGCGGTTGCTTGCAACAACTCAGGCGTTTTGGCGATGGCGTGATCAACAGCGTTCTGCCTTAACCAGTCGCCTGCCAGGCTCAAAAGCCGCTGCAGTGAAAGGAACTTGGCTGGGTTTTATGCCCTCCCCATCCCAACGAGGTTGGTTAAAGCGATACAAGGCAGGCCGTCTTTGGATTCGTGATGGCGCCAGCGGATCAGTAACCATGCTGGGCGCAACGCTTTAAGGTTGGCTTGCGTCTTTGCAGACGTCTTGGAGAGGTGGCTGAGTGGTCGAAAGCGAACGACTCGAAATCGTTTGACGGGCAACCGTCCGTGGGTTCGAATCCCACCCTCTCCGTTCCAAGCCCC
>CATBLW010000043.1 GCA_949486985.1 Prochlorococcus marinus str. MIT 9215 | reverse complement strand
AGATGAATAATTATACATACATTACATCAAGGCAAGATGCTGCACTTATGAGCTGAGCAACCTATTCAAATCATTGACTAGAGAGAGAACTTAACCGCCTTATCATTAAGAGCAGAAGGGAGGTTCGTGCTATTGGGATCATACAATCGTCCAGCATCTAAATTATTCAGAGATTTTATTAATGTTGATTCTGCCGCTTTATATTGAACATCTTTTAGCGTGCCAATATCTTCAATGGTAAATGTCTTTATTTCTTTTTCAGACATTTCTGACTTTACGTCAGGCTTGATCCCATTTTCATGAATATCAGTTCCATTTGGAGTGAGATATTTTGCGATTGTCACCGTAAGTCCAGAGCCATCAACAAGTCCACGAACTGACTGAACAAGGCCTTTGCCAAATGTTTTCTCGCCGACGAGAACTCCTCGTTGATTATCCTGAATAGCGCCTGAAAGGATTTCACTGGCACTAGCAGATCCACCATTAACCAGCACAACAACTGGGCGACTCGTTAGTGCACTCCCATTGGCGCGGCGAACATCCTCAATGCCATCACGAGTTTTTGTACTAACAATTTTGCCGACATCAAGCCACTGCCGAGCTATATCGATACTGGCCTGAAGCAAGCCTCCAGGATTACTGCGAAGGTCAAGCACATAACCATCGGCACCCTCTTTTTCTAGTTCTTTGATAGCGCTTCGCATTTCCCTTGAAGCATTCGCATTAAACTGTTTCAGACGGATATAACCAATATTGGCTCCATTCTTAGTCGTATTCATTTGACTATCAACTGCATGAATCTCAATTCGTGCACGAATTAAAGGGATTTGAAGCAGCTGATTATTTCGTCTTAATCCAAGAATGACTTCACTTCCTTCTTTGCCACGAATCAACTTAACTGCATCTTCTGTAGTCATTCCCTTCGTAGACTTACCATCAACTTCTACAATCACATCTTTCGTTTGTACACCTGCCCTCGATGCGGGCGTACCTTCAATAGGAGAAACAACAACGATCTCTTTCGTATCCTTGTCGAGGGTTATTTGAATGCCAACACCAGTCAGCTCACCTGAAGTATCGATCTGCATTTCCTTGAATTCCTTCGGATCAAGGAAGCGGGTGTAGGGATCATCCAAACTAGCCAACATCCCACGAATAGCTTCATATGATTCTGATGTGCCTGCATAATTTTTTACCAACAAGTCACGACGCAGTTGTTGCCAACTATTTGCGTTATAAGTACCCGAAGAATCTAAATAATCACGATAAATAATTTGCCAGACCTGATCAATAACCTCCTTTGGGCTATCAATAATTGCTGAAGATGTAGAACTTGGCAGACCAAGGGTTGGGGAAGCCAGAGCCACAACGGCAGAAACCCCACCAGCACCAAGCAAGATCATCCAAGGGGTGCGTTTGCCACCAGGCGTAAAAACTGATTTCAAGGAGGCCATCGCGATGCGTCCACATTGGACTTAGTTGATCACCCTAACGACATCAGTCAGGTTCTACCCAGCGATCATCGTCCTTAATCAGCTGGATTAAAGCTTCTACTCCATCAGCTTCAGACACCTTACGAATCTCATCCCGACCGCGATAAAGGGCAATCACGCCAGGCCCTTTACCGACATAGCCATAGTCTGCATCGGCCATCTCACCAGGTCCATTGACAATGCAACCCATCACGGCGATATCCAAACCAACAAGATGAGACGTTGCATTCCTCACCTTTTGGACAACCTCCTCAAGGTTGAACAATGTTCTGCCGCAACTGGGACAGCTGACGTATTCGACCATTGTCTTGCGCAAGCCAATGGCTTGGAGGATCGAATAGCAAACGGGGATTTCCTTCTCCGGGGCTTCTGTTAGAGAAACGCGGATCGTATCGCCTAAGCCTTCCGCCAAAAGGGTTGCTATACCAGCCGTACTTTTAATCCTTCCGTAGTCACCATCTCCCGCTTCAGTGACACCAAGGTGAAGCGGATAGTTAAAACCTTCATTGTCCATCGTGTCGGCCATCAACCGATAAGCCGCCAACATCACAGGGGCTCGAGAGGCCTTCATCGAAATCACAATGTTGTGATAATCAAGTCGATCACAGATGCGAATGAATTCCATGGCGGACTCAACCATGCCAAGGGGGGTATCGCCATGAGCAAAAAGCATCCGCTCAGCCAATGAGCCGTGATTCACTCCAATGCGCAGAGCCTTGTTTTGCTCTTTGAGCACCGTAACGAGTGGTTCAAAACGTCTAACAATCCTTTCACTAATTGCATTGACCTCCTCAATCGAGAATTCAACGCGATTGGGATCCGGCCGTTCAAAGACAAACAAACCTGGATTGATGCGCACTTTGTCGACATGGTTGGCAACCTCAAGGGCAATTTTCATGCCGTTGTGATGCACATCCGCAACCAAAGGAACCTTCTGATAGGTCTCCTCGAGCCTTTTACAGATTTCTCCTACAGCCTTGGCATGAGCGAGAGAGGGAACCGTTAAACGAACGATTTCACAGCCAATTTCATGCAAGCGACGAATTGCGGCAGTAGAGCCTTCAATGTCAAGAGTGTCTTCATTGATCATCGACTGCACCCTGACGGGGTGATCGCTGCCAATAGAGATGTCCCCCACCATCACGGTGCGGGTTAAACGCCGCTGAATTTGGGTGTCGTATCGCCTGGCTGAAGCCGCCGGAGGTGTGGCCAAAGTGGCAGTCATGACTTCCTTTGACACCTCGCAGTTCCTAACACTGGCACAACTGCTTGTTGATTAATTCTATTCAGCCTTTGACGCACCTGAAGGAGGTCGCTTTTCGTGAGCGCAATCGGTGCTCCCTCCGCCTGTGAGGGGTTTCGAAGCAAATAAGCAGGATGAAACAAAGGCATCACCAAACGCCCCTGCCAATCTTGCCAATGGCCGCGAAGTTTGCTGATCCCGCCTCTGATGCCCAAGATGGCTTCCACTGCAGTAGATCCAGCCAAAACAATTAGCGCAGGGTCAACCAACTCAATCTGTTGCTGAAGCCAAGGGAACGAAAGGGCAATTTCCTGACGGGTTGGCCTGCGGTTCTTCGGGGGCCTGAACTTCACAACATTGCAGATGTAAACATCTTGATCGCAGTTGAGTCCAACGCTTTCCATCAAACGTTCGAGCGTTTGACCAGAACGACCAACAAAAGGTTTTGCGAGCTCATCCTCGCGCGCACCAGGGGCTTCACCGATCAACATCAATTTCGCGTGAGGATTGCCACGACTGACAACGGCCTGAACTGATGGGTTCATCTGGCCACAAAAACTGCAGGCAAGATGCGGGTCAGACGTCAGAACAAAACCTCCCAGACGATTTCGATTCTAGAAATTGCAATGACCTGGGAAGAGAACCATCAATCCCCTCAAGGCTATAAGCACGACTGGCCTTAGCCCTTTGGATGCTTAGGACTTTGGATGCTTAGGAGTTTGGATGCTTAGGGCTTTGCATGATTAGCCCTGAAGAATCACCTGCTCATCGACTCTGGCAGAAGGGAAAGAAGCAAAGACCATTGATCCAAAACGACCTCGAGAAGCAGGCGAACGAAGTCAATCGTTCCCACTAACAGAGGGAAAGGCGAATCAAGACGATGATCAGGAAACATGCCGATCAACATCAAATGCTTGTCGAAGACGCAGCATCAGGCAGGATGTGATCTTTCCTGGCATCCCTCAGGAGGGATGCGGCGCTAATGGCACGCCCGCAAGTTCTCTCTGATCGGGCAACCGCCCTTAAGCCCTCTCTCACACTGGCGATCAGTGCACGAGCCAAGGCCCTGCAGCAAGAGGGCCGGAATATCTGCAGCCTGAGTGCAGGCGAGCCAGATTTTGAAACTCCAGAATTCATCGTTGATGCCGCAATCAAAGCTCTCCGCGATGGCATCACCCGTTATGGACCCGCAGCTGGTGACCCTGAACTTCGCGAAGCCATCGCCGCAAAACTTCGACAAGACAATGGTTTAACGATTGGTTCTGAGCAGGTTTTAGTCACCAATGGCGGCAAGCAAGCCATCTTCAATCTTTTTCAAGTCATCCTCAATCCTGGAGATGAGGTTTTAATCCCCTCCCCCTACTGGTTGAGCTACCCGGAGATGGCTCGACTCGCAGGTGCAGAGGTCAAGACCTTGGTCTCCTCGCCTTCCAAAGGATTCCGCCTGGATCTAGAAGCCCTTGAAACCTCGATCGGACCAAAGACTCGACTTCTCATCCTCAATTCACCAGGCAATCCAACTGGACGCGTGATGAGCCGCAAAGAACTTGAGGCCTTAGCTGAAATACTTCGGCGCCATCCTCAGGTTCTGGTGCTCAGTGATGAAATCTATGAATTGCTGCTTGCAGTTGGGCAAGAGCATCACAGCATTGCCAAAGTTGCTCCAGATCTTGCTGAACGAATATTCATCGTTAACGGTTTTGCCAAAGGCTGGGCAATGACAGGCTGGAGACTGGGCTATTTAGCAGGCTCGTCTGAAGTTATCAATGCTGCAGCGGCTCTCCAAAGCCAAAGCACCAGCAACGTCTGCAGCTTTGCCCAAAAGGGTGCTTTAGCGGCTTTGCAAGGCTCTCGGCAATGTGTTCAAGACATGGCCAACAGTTACAACGAACGCAGGCAGCTGCTTACCGATGGCCTTCAATCCATTGATTCGATCAACTTGGTCGCGCCACAAGGCGCTTTTTATGCTTTCCCTGAATTGCTTAACAACAATCTCGACTCCGTAAGTTTCTGCCAACGAGCTCTTGAAGATTTCGGCCTCGCCATGATTCCTGGCCTGGCCTTTGGAGATGACAACTGCATTCGGATTTCATGCGCTGTCTCAAGCGAAACCATTAGCGATGGCTTACAAAGACTCACGAAAGTTCTGCAATCACTCTAAAACTTTTACTTAGGCCACAGATCATTCCATGATCACAAGAAACCCTCGTTGGCTGCTCAGCCTAATTGTCCTATTCAGCAGTTTCTTCAGCTCAGTGGCGACCTCTTTAGCAGAAGATGTTCTTCGTATTGGGGCAATACCAGATCAGAATCCAGAACGACTCAATCGTTTATACAGCCTCCTTTCGACAGAGCTCAGCAAAGAATTACAAATACCAGTTCGCTACATAGCTGTAACAAATTATCCAGCAGCTGTCAGTGCATTCCGAACAAACAGCCTGGATCTTGTCTGGTTTGGTGGTCTAACAGGTGTACAAGCTAGATTACAAAAGCCTGGGGCCAAGGTGCTTGCACAGCGTGATATTGATGTCAATTTTCGTAGTGTTTTTATTGCCAATACTGGCAGCGGCATCAAACAAATAAACAGCCTTAATGAACTCAGCTCACTACGAGGCAAACGCTTCACGTTTGGCTCCGAAAGCTCAACCTCTGGTCGACTAATGCCACAATATTTTCTTCAGGAGGCTGGTATCAAAACAACAGAATTTGCCGGCCAAGCTCCTGGATTCAGCGGCAGTCATGATGCAACATTGGCCCTTGTTCAGAGTGGTTCATTTGAAGCCGGTGCACTTAATGAACAAGTCTGGCTGAGTGCTCTTCAAACAGGACGCGCCGATCCGCAACGGGTCAGCCTTATATGGAGAACACCAGCCTATGCCGACTATCACTGGCTAGCACAAGGCAACCTTGACAAAAGATTTGGCGATGGCTTTACCAACCGTCTTAAACAAGCCCTACTTAGCTGGGATAAAAAATCAAAACCTCAGGCAACAATTCTCGATCTTTTCGGAGCCAGTCGCTTCATCCCAGCGTTAGAGAATCAATACAAAACTATTGAGACTATTGGTCGTCAACTTGGCAAGATCCAATAATCACTCAATACAAACCAAATGTTAATCAAATACTATATCCATAGATCAAATATCTGCACACAGTCATTTTCAAACGCCAGCAGTCAACACGGCAGCACTTAAAACAGCAGCAGAATGATCATCTATCAATTACACTTGCTAGATTCATAGAAAGGAATTAGGCCTTCACATATCAGTTGTTAGATCAAAAAAAGCTGAACAATTTGCCAATGCTTGAGTTGAGAGGGGTTCATCTGCATGGTCCTCGAGGCGACCGACTCAAAAACATTGATCTGATTATCAAACCTGGTGAACGCGTTGCCTTAATTGGCAGTAGTGGTGCTGGGAAAAGCAGTCTTCTTGCTATTGCCAATGGCAGCTTGCTGCCAGATTCCGGCACTGTTTTGTGGCGTGGTCGGTCTCTTAATCGACGACATCATTCCCAAAGACAAGCCATAGGAACCCTCTGGCAGGACCTTTGCCTTGTTGAAGAACTAAATGTTGCTCAAAACGTCAACGCTGGTGCACTGGGAAAGAGAAGCCTGCTTTGGGCTCTTGCCAATCTTCTGGCCCCAATCGAAATCAATCGCTGCAGGGAATGTCTTGAAGCGGTAGGACTGCCAGCCAATCTGGCTCGCGCTTCGCTTAGCGAGCTTTCAGGCGGCCAACGTCAACGGGTGGCGCTTGCACGCTTGCTACGTCAAAAACCTGAGATCGTGCTTGCTGACGAACCTCTATCCAGCCTTGATCCGCCCTTGGCCGAAGCCGTGCTCAACCTTTTGCTCAACAACGGCATTGTGCTGAACAACGGCATTGTGCTGAAGAATGGCCTGCCTTCCCCCATCAGCATGCCCAACACACTGCTGATGAGCTTGCATCAAACCAATTTGATCGATCACTTCGATCGCGTAATCGGGCTTCGATCGGGCCAATTGGTCGTCGATCAATCCACAGATGGCCTTAATCAAGCGGCTTTGGAGTGGTTGTACCAACCGACATGATCCGCCTTCGCCTTAATCCAACCCCACCGCTACTGAGTCTGTTGCCAGCACTGGCATTGGTGGTCGTACTGATGGAGATGGTTCCTGGAATCCATAGCGGAGGATTGCAATCTCTTATTGCGTTCATATCAGCAGCCTTCCATCCATCGATGGATCCATCGGTGGTTTCAAGTGCTTGGCGAGGCCTACAGATCACCATGGCCACGGCTTTGCTGAGTTGGGTTGTCAGCACGTTGATTGGCGTGGTGCTGGGCCTAGCAAGTGCAACCTTGATCTGGCAGACCTTTATCGGCAAAAGCTGGCCAGCAATTCTTTTTCGCAGGCTTTTGGCCTTCCCCAGAGCAGTCCATGAACTCCTCTGGGGTCTGCTTTTGCTGCAAATGCTGGGGCTCAGCCCTTGGGTAGCCATTTTGGCGATCACCATTCCCTACTCAGCCCTTGTCGCAAGGGTTTTGAGCGATCAACTCGACAGTTTGGGCGCCAGGCCACTCATCGCTCTTCGCCAAAGCGGTGCCAGACCAATCCAGGCACTAACCACTGCCATCGTTCCGCCGATGGCACCCGTGCTGATGAGCTATTGCGGCTATCGACTCGAATGCGCTCTTCGCGGTGCAACCTTGCTTGGGGTTTTTGGCCTCGGAGGCCTTGGCACCGATCTGCAACTCACTCTTCAATCGCTCCAATTTGAACAGCTTTGGACCGCTCTTTGGATGCTTGCCGCCGTGATGGTGATCCTCGAGCAATTAATCAGCTGGTGGCGGCAGCGACTCAGGTCATCAGGGGCCGCGCCAAAAGAGCTACTTGTATCGGTCTGCTTGATGCTCATTCTGGGAATTTGCAGCTCGATATGGCTGCAATCTCTCGATCTGGATATGGCCAGCTCAATCCGCTGGCATCAGCTTCCGTTGCCGACAGTCTCTGAGCTGATCACTGCAATCAATGAACTGCCTTGGTTACAGCTGATCTTCAACACCCTTTTGCTGACTGTGCTGGCAGCAGGAATAGCCATCGGCTTACCACCACTTGGAATGATGCTCTGGCCAAGCCAACTGGGCCGATCAATTCAAAGCTTGCTTTGGGGGTTTCTCAGGCTGATTCCAACACCATTGGCCGCCCTGCTGCTGCTGCTCAACTGCGAACCAAATTTGGCCGTTGCCGCTTTGGCCCTTGGTGCTCACAATCTCGGCGTCATGGGTCGATTGCTGAAGGAAGCCCTCGACCAGCAAAGCGATAGCTGTTACCAAGCCCTCAAAGCATCTGGGGCTGGCGATCGTGTCGCATGGCTTTATGGCTCATTGAGTGCACAAAGCCCTAGTTATCTGGCCTATGCGGCCTACCGCGCCGATGTGATGCTTAGAGAAACAGCGGTTGTTGGCATGGTCGGTGGGGCTGGCCTGGGCTGGCAACTGATCGAGTCATTAAGTTCCTTCAATTGGGCCCAGGTGTATCTGCTGATTGGCGTCTACGCGATGCTCACCATGTTCGGCGAAGTGCTCAGCGATCATTGCCGGCAACTTTGGACAGGATCCAAGAAAAAGCCCGTCATGGCACTAGCCCTGCAAAGCTGATCCCTTCGTCCTATTGGCGTGATGACTAGCGCATCCAAGCAACTTGTCGTCATCGGTGACAGCGGTGTGTATGGATGGGGGGATCGAGAAGCTGGCGGTTGGTGTGAACGATTGCGCTGCCATTGGATGAACCTCCCAGCCGCGCCTGTCATTTATCCCTTAGGGATTCGTGGCGATGGCTTGGAACGCGTTGCAAAACGCTGGCAGCAGGAATGGCAATGTCGTGGAGAACTCCGCCGTCAAGTTCCTGATGCGGTTCTCCTCGCCGTTGGTCTCAACGACACAGCAAAGGTTGGGCGCGCTGATGGGCGACCCCAACTGAGTGCCGAGGCCTATCGCTTTGGCTTGCAACAACTCCTTGTTGAGATAAAAAGCCAGACCAAGGTGATGGTGTTGGGGCTCACTCCTGTGGATGAAGCGGTGATGCCCTTTGCGGAATGCCTCTGGTATTCAAATCAAGCAATCTCTCTTTATGAAGCACAACTGGAAGAAGCCTGCCTCGAAGCTGACGTGCCGTTTCTTTCCCTTCACGCCGCCATGATTGCCGAGCCTTGCTGGCTGAGCTGGCTAGAGCCTGATGGCATTCATCTCAATTCAGATGGTCATCAATGGCTGCACGAACGGGTCAAGGCCTGGTCATCACTTCTGCACTGGGCTGAGCTCCAACCTGTCGCAAACATCACGCCGCTAATGAGTTGAATTCACTCTCAAGAGAACGAACTTTCATCCCTGAGAGGGTTTTGATTTGCAGCTAAAAAATTGAGGCTTAAGGGAGTTACAAACAGGCCAAACTGTGCTCAGAACAACTCCTGAAACGTCCTCATCAAAAAGCCGAAATCAGCCAGCCAAGGAGCGACGCCAATCATTACCGCAATCGATACAAAGACGAAACCAATCTGTGCTTGATCACCTAGGCCTCGCCCATCTCGCAGCGTCAAGACAAGTTGATCGTGGGGCTGGTGAACAAGACGATCTCATCCAAGAAGCACGCCTAGGGCTGATCAAGGCCATGGAGAAATACGACCCTCGTCGTGGATTCAAAGTCAGCAGCTATGCGATGGCACTGGCCAATGGGCAGATTCTCCATTTCCGTAGAGACCGGAGTCAAACAGTGAGAATCCCATGGCGGCTAAAGGACCTTTATGTACGTGGAATAAAGCTTCAAGAGTCTCGCATTAATCGAGGTTTAACAGAACTCACGAAAGATCAACTTGCCAAGCAACTCAAGGTAACTGTCGATCGTTGGCAACAAGCTATCGAAGCTCAATGGAAAACACAGATCATTGCTCTTGATAGAACACAAAGACAGACAGGTAATGACCAAATTGAAAACAATTGTAGTTTGCTAGATCAAATCAAATCTCCGAAAGATGTGGAATGTGACCAACAGTGTCTTTGGCTTAGAGAAGTGATTCAAAGACTTCCAGATAATCAACAGCGGTGGTTATCTGCTCACTACATCGACGGCATCAGTCTGAGAGAACTGGCAAAGATTGAGGCCATTGGGGAAGGCCTGCTGCGTCAAAAGGTGCGGTCTGCAATTGAGCAGATTCAGCAATGGGCCAATGCTCAATCAATGGAACTCTCAGACTGAGCCCCAACCCAAACAAGCTGCGAATGCAATCGCCAAAAAAGCCGCCACAAAAGTCTGCAAGCCATTGACCAATTCATTCGTTAGCCAACGGACACGGTGCTGCACCAACGCACCCATAAGGCTCTCTAAAAGTGTGGCGAGCAAACCGATGCTGGCCACCAGAAGAGCTGGCTCTCCCCAAGCCAGACGTGTTGGCGGCTGAGTGAACAAGCCAACGAACACAACAGTCATCAAGACGCTGCCAGCAGCACTCGCCAAGGTTCCTTCAAGACTGATTGCACCATCAGTACCGGCCGGCACCGATCGCAAGTTGGTGATCAAAACAGTGGTGCGCCCCCATCGCTTGCCAATTTCACTGCCAAAGGTATCGGCCAATTTCGCTGCAAAACTTGCTGAGAAACCCAATATCAGCAATGAAGAATCACCGATTCCAGCCTTGATCAACATGGCGATCAGCGCTCCTGTTGCGGCAGATCCCCAGACGTTTTCAGGACCCCGGCGACCACCTCTTGCCTCGGCCAAGCCGGCAGCCTGTTTACGGAGGAAACCGAGGCGAGTGACGAGAGAGCCCAAAGCCAGATAAATCACAACGGCAAGCCAACCTCGCCAACCAAGACAACCCCAAAGAATCGTGCCAAGAGCTCCTGCATGAACCCAACCAGAGGGCGTCAAGAGAGGAAGTCTTTGCGCGATTGCGATCAACAGGGCATTGAGACCAAGAGCCAAGCCCCATTCCGCCTGGATTGGTGGGAAGAAAACCATCAGAGTGTGTTGCACTGCCCTAAGCATCGGTGGAGAAAGGGCAGATGAGAGCGGATAATCAGCAATAGGTATTGAGCTGGTCTGGGCATGGTGCTGAAAATGAAGCCGAAGGATTCCTTCTTCCTCGATTTGAGCGATCAAGGCGACGCGCCAACTCCGGCTGCAAAAACTCCAGCTGCAAAGCCAGCCGCTGCCGCGAAGTCAGCTCCCGCAGCAAAGCCAGCCCCCGCAGCAAAGGCGGCCCAGAAGAAAGCTGAGCCAGCTCCAGAACGTCCATCCAAACCAATCGTTCAAGCCCCAACCGAATCAAAGGCTCAGGAGCAAGCGGCCAAACAAAATAAAGGAGGACTCTTTGGGGCCTTCAAAGCCAAGCCAACCAAACTTGTTGATGAAGAATCATCTTCAAACCCAATAGCTGCAGGCGCTATAGAGCCAGCAGTTGAAAAGCCTGTTGAAGACATTCCTGTCAAAGCAGAAGATGCCTTAACAACTGCTCCTACCGAATCAGGGGAATCTGAATTATTAGCTGCTGATATTGCCAATACCGCAACAATTAACGCCCTCCAGCAGCTTGAAAGAGATATAGAACTCCTTTCAGGCTCAAACCTCGGCCTAAAAACCAGAACTCGCGGTGTTGCTGAAAAATTAAAACAGCAGCTCGGCGAAATTGTTCCAGGGCTTGTCCCCGTAACGTTTGCAGCCAACAATCTCAAAGCTGGCAACACCGTTCCTCGACGCCCGAGGAGGCCAGGAGCCAGCTTGAAAGGCTTCAAGGACATGGCCTCAGACCTTTACAGGTCCTAAGTAAGACTGCGCTCCCAGCCTGGGATCTAGTTCTAAACCTCGGATCTAGTTCTAAACCTTGGATCTAGTTCTAAACCTGGGATCTAGTTCTAAACCTCGGATCTAGTTCTAAGTCTGGGATCTAGATCTAAGCCTGGGATCTAAGCCTTCTCCAAGACACCATTGTCTGTGCAGCAGCAACAGCTGCTGTTGACGTGCGCAGGATTGAATCTCCAAGAGAAACCGGAACCCAACCGGCAGCTTCTGCTGACTGCTCTTCATCAGCAGTCCAACCACCCTCAGGCCCAATCGCGACCCAGAGTTGATCAAAACTCTGATCTAATCCTTCAACAAAATTCTGCAGATCTGGGATTGAAGGCCTTCGTGTAGACGCAATGGCCAAAGCAGATCTCTTTGGACTCTGTTGCCAAAAAACCGAGGCTTCAACGGTATCGAGAAGATCTGGCTGCCAAAGCCTCTCTGATTGCTCAACAGATTCTCGAATGATCACCTGCCATCGGGATGGCCGCTCATCGGCCTGAGGAGTCTTGCGTTGGGAACGTAGAGGCTGCAGAAGATCAATGCCAAGCTCACAACTCATGCGAGTCAGCTCATCAAAACCACGCCTAGGAACGACAACGGCAAGTCCAAGCTGAAGGGAAAAGCGAGATTGCTGTTGAGCAGGTTGGCTTGCAGGCGTGGAAAGTTTCAACAGATCGCCTACCTGCACATCAGCCTCCCAGAGATGTCCAATGCCATCAACAACTGCGACTGATTGACCGTTTCGCAAACGAAGCACTCGCCTCAAATAATGAGATTCCTCTCTTGAGAGTTGCAAAATCCCATCAGCAGAGCCCGGATCCGTGAGCCTCTGCGGTTCGACCAACAGGCGTCTTAGTTCAGCCACGAAACGATCTAGGAACCAAGAGGGAAAAGACTTTCGGGATGTTCCTCAACCGGCCAATCTTCATTGACTCCACCAACCAAGAGCTCCTGCAACTGCACCACATCGTTGTCGAGCTGACGCAGTGCATTAATCAGAACATCAAGAGCCACAGCATCAGAAGTACCAAGATCAAGCCAGCAGCGAGCCCACTCGCCTTCGTATTCCAACTCACCCATGTTGTGCATGAGAGCTGGCATCACTGATGAGGCCTGATCATTGTCGTAACTCATCCAACTCAGTTCGGCCCCTTCCTCATTGGCTTGAAGATTCTCAGCATTGAATCCACCCATACGGCCAATCACATACCAACTATCAAAGACTCCATCGACATAGCTTCGCTCTCCCTGGCTAGGAGAATCAGCAAAGCGAAGCCAGAGCCAACAGTTGAAGGGATCAATCTCGCGAAAACGAACGTCCATAAAATCTGAGAATTGCTTGCATCATCGCTTTTTCTGACAAGTCTGGGCATCTACGCCAGGGTTTATCGATCAAACTGGAGGAGGAAATGCATTGAGAAACCAGCCAAGCGATGAATCAATGCTGGAGTTAAAAAGCCTTCACTACCGTCCAGCCACAGCAGAACAAACCATTCTGCAGGGAATCAATCTCCAGGCCCACGCAGGAAAACCTGTGATGATTGCTGGTGCAAGCGGCAGCGGCAAAACAAGCTTGTTGGAAGTGATCAGTGGTTTAGCCAAGCCTCAAGAGGGAGATGTGAGTTGGCAGGGAAAAACACTCAATGAACGTCAAAGGCGCTGGTTATGTGGCGTTGTTTTTCAATTTCCCGAGCGTCATTTTCTCGGATTAACAGTGGCCCAAGAGTTGCGTTTGGGTCATCGTCGACTCAGCAACGAAATCCAAACCCAGGCCCTCAATAAGGTTGGACTTGCTCAGATTGATCTCCGGAAAGCTCCCGAACGCCTAAGTGGGGGACAGCAACGCAGACTTGCACTAGCTGTTCAGTTACTACGCAAGCCCCAGATTCTCTTACTTGATGAACCGACAGCGGGTCTTGATTGGTCAGTTCGTGATGAAGTGCTGGAATTGCTAGCCAAGATTGCAAAGGAACAAGTGCTTATTGTTGTGACCCATGAACCAGAACTATTTGGCAACTGGTCAAGGATGACCTATCAGCTGAATCATGGAACACTCACGAGAGTTTCTACACAACAACAGACATAAGAATTAGCCTGCCAAAAAGCAAACCCTCCAGTTCGAATAAAAAAAAGCAAGTACTCCGGTTCGAATAAAAAAATAAGCAACTTGCAGAGCCTTATTTCTTAACCTGCTTGCTGGAAAGCCAGAGGAATCAACAAACAAGCATGGCTCAATTCATCAATTGTCACCTAGCCAAATCGTGAATTTCGCTAAGACATGGCAGGGAATCAACACGCAGAGAACACCGAGAATCAGATATCTTTAAAGGTATTCTCAAAAACAGGATAATCACTGCCACCAAAGAATGAATCCAAAAGAGACTTCACTGAGCAATGATTCAATCGGCGATCATCTGGTTCGTGCCACTGCAGCAGCAGGAGGCATCCGCCTCGTCGCCGTAACGACAACTGAAGCCACACGAGAAGCAAGGAGCCGTCATGGGCTCTCCTACCTAACCACCGTGATGCTTGGCCGAGCCATGAGTGCTGGCTTACTGCTAGCAAGCTCAATGAAGGTCAAGCATGGCAAAGT
>CATBLW010000042.1 GCA_949486985.1 Prochlorococcus marinus str. MIT 9215 | reverse complement strand
CCTTGGCATGGCGGTTGGTGCTTACGCAGGCGCCAATCTGACCACAATTTTCAGAATCTTCAACAACAACTTCGACCGCTTGCAACGCGGCTACGCACGTCTTCTGACCCGCCTGATCAACATCCGCCGCTTGATCATGGCTGGCCTAATCGGCGGCATTTTGCTCACCAGCCTGGCTTTCACAGCCATGCCAACAGCCTTCATTCCCGAGGAAGACCAGGGGTATGGGCTTGGCTTCTTCCAACTGCAAAATGGAGCCTCACTCGTCGAAACGCAAAAACTTGGTGCAGAAATTGCCAAGGTCTTGAGTGAAGAAAGCGACGTGGCCAATGCCGGAGTGATCAGTGGTGCCGGCTTTAACGGATCCAGTCCAGACCAAGGCCTCTTCTTTTATGGATTCAAGCCACTGGCAGAACGCAAAGGCAGCGCCAACAGTGCCGATGCCATCATCGCCCGCCTTAATGACAAGTTGATCCAACTCAGTAGTGGACTGGCTGTTGCGGCAGGGCCACCTGCAGTGCCTGGCTTCTCCTCCCAGGGTGGCTTCTATTTTCAGTTCAACGATCTCAGCAACGGCAGCTACAGCCTCAATGAACTCTCCAACATGGCTGGAGATCTGATCAAAACCGCCAACGCCAGTGGGGATTTCTCCAGCGTCTACACGCAATTCAATCCCAGCTCACCAGCCATCGGCTTGCAAGTGGATCGTGATGTCATGGGTGCTCTCAACGTCGACTATCAAGAGGCGATGGATACCATTGCCGCCTTAGCCGGAGGCAACTACAGCGGCCTCACCTATGAAAGCGGCCAGGTCCGCAATATCTACCTTCAGGGTTCAGCTGAACAGCGTTCAACCATTGACGACATTCTCAGCTACTACGTCACGAGCAGAGACGGGCAGATGGTGCAAGTGTCTCAGTTCGCCGCCGCCGAACTCAGCAGTGCTCCAACGGTGATCAGTCACTACAACCTGTATCGAACAGTGCTGATTCAAGGTGCTGAAGCGGTCGGCAAAAGCAGTGGCCAAGCTCTGCAAACAATCCAACAACTCTTCAACCGTCAAAATTTCACCAACATCGGCTCCGCCTTCACCGGCCTGGCCGCCCTGCAAATTTCCGCCGGCAACGCTGGCGTTCTGGTGTTTGGCCTGGGAATTTTGGTGGTTTATCTGGTGCTTTCCGCGCAATACGAAAGCTATGTCACACCCGTGATCATTCTGGCGACAGTCCCCCTCGCCATGCTTGGCGCCCTGGCCTTTCTCGCCATCCGCTCCATCGATCTCAACATCTATGCCCAAGTGGGCTTGGTCACCCTGATCGGTCTGGCAGCGAAAAACGGCATCTTGATCGTGGAATTGGCCGAGCAAAAGCTGGCGCAAGGGAAAAGTGCAAAAGATGCCGTCATCGAATCTGCTGAATCACGACTGCGTCCAATCCTGATGACCGCCATTGCCGCAATGGCTGGCTTTCTGCCATTGGTGGTGGCCAACGGAGCCGGAGCTCACAGCCAACAATCTCTGGGCACTGTGATCTTTGGGGGACTCGTGGTGGCAACGGTGCTTTCCCTCGGTGTGGTGCCACCGTTTTATGTCGTGATCAAAAATCTGGAAGAGCGCATGTTTGGTAGGGAAGCACAAACTTGAGCTCATCACTTCAACAACATATGTGGCGTTGGCATGGGTTGGATGTGGCCTGGAGTTCTCAGGGGCCCGTCCAAGCATCTGCATCTTCTACAACGACGTCGACAACCACATCTACAACCACATCGACCAACACGCCTACAGCAACCGTTCTCATCCATGGTTTTGGCGCCAACAAAGACCATTGGCGACACAACCAACCGGCTCTGGCCGAGGTGTCCACTTGCTACGCCATTGACCTGATCGGCTTCGGGGGTAGCAGTCAACCCCGTGCACGGCTAACTGACGAGTCAGACCATCCAGATCATTTCAGCTACAGCTTCGATAACTGGGGAAGTCAGGTCGCCGACTTCTGCCGCGAGGTTGTGAAGACCCCTGTGATTCTCGTAGGCAATTCCATTGGCGGCGTTATCGCCCTACGGGCCGCCCAGATCATCAACGAGCGTTGTTCCGGTGTGGTCCTGATCAATTGCGCCCAGCGAACGATGGACGACAAACGATTGCATGAACAACCCGTGGTGATGCGCTGGCTGAGACCTTCGCTGAAGGCCTTGGTTCGACAGCGCTGGCTGAGTCGCAGCCTGTTTCGCAATGCCGCCAATCCCACGGTGATCCAACAAGTTTTGAAGCAGGCGTACCCCAGTGGCAGCAATGTGGATGAGTCGCTGATGAACTTGCTTCAGGAACCTGCTCAACGCCCCAATGCTGCTGAAGCCTTCCGGGGCTTCATCAACCTGTTCGATGATTACCTGGCACCGGAATTAATGGGTGATCTCAAAGTGCCGGTGGATCTGATCTGGGGAGGAGATGATCCCTGGGAGCCCCTAGAGGAAGCTCAACGCTG
>CATBLW010000041.1 GCA_949486985.1 Prochlorococcus marinus str. MIT 9215 | reverse complement strand
GAGGTTTGTGCCTGCGCCGTTTTTTGGCCATGGAGGTATCTCTTGGCCTCCGTTTCACCGGCTTGGCCTTGACTTTTTGTCTAGGAGTTGCGGGTTGGGCCAAGGAATGATGGCCTTCTAGGCCATCAGCAATTTTCGGTAAACCTGACCGGACTCATGGCGTTCCGTCAACTACCCAGACGGAGGAATGATTGATTCACTGGCTTCTTGATCGCGGCCGATGAGCTTGCGCAACAGTGATTTCGGCCTTGTTTGGGTTCGATTGAGTGTGGCTTGCAGAGCCATCTCTTTGCTTGTTTTCTGAACTTCATCTCGGCCTTGCTCTCTCAATTCAGACCTTTCATGCCCACTGAGGGGCTTGCGGCACTGAAACAGCATGCTCCGTAGGCTTAATCATCAATTTTGTTGGCTAATTTGCAACTGCTCATGCAAACCTGACTGTTCCTCTACAGCTGGCTTTGATGACGATTGCTTTGTTGATTGTTCTGTTTGGTTCTCTTGTTGCGATGTTGGCGATTGTTCGCCGTTTGGAAAAGAAGTGAGTTCCTCATTGGTTAAATACAATTTTTCGAGGCTTTTAGCTTGTGCTCATAAGGGCTCATTGCCCCCCAAGCTTTCTTGAATGGGGCTTTTTGATTTCTGTTGTGGTGCTGGCGGTTTGATTTTGTCGATAACCAGATCAGCATTGACCATGCGAATGATGCCAGTGTCGATGCAAGCGATCTGAAACATGGAGGGTTCCGGTCCACGGGCGCTACCAACGACGTGAATCACCTCTCCCACCCACCAGTCCTGATGGGAGTTGAGCGTGTCGTTATGGAACACGATGACGAGCTCGCCACAGCTCACCTGCAGGAAGCTGAAGGGACGAACAGGAAAGACCACAGCAAAACGCCGCATGAATCAGTGCATGTGTACTAGCACGGAGGCTCGGTTGTCGTCTCTTTGCTGTTGTTGTTCCTGTAGATGGGGCGATGAGTTTTAGTTTGGATCAGCCTCTAGTGAATGTATTGCGATTAATACCTTTGATTCGAAGGCTTTCATTGACCTTCTTTTTGGTGATGGCTGCGCCTTTGCCGATTAGTGCCAATGTCTTGAGGATTGGAGTGAGCGGCAACCCACCTTTCGTAGAACAAAGGGTTAAGGGTGAGGGCGTGTATTACCAGGGCATCAGCATTGAAGTCTGGAAGCAGGTGGCCTCAGCGTTGAAGTTGGAATATCGGTTTGTTCCACAACCCAACACAGATGCCAATGTGCAGGCAGTTGTTGATAGAGATATTGACGTGGCTATTGGTCCGATCAGCATCACACCTGACCGGATGGCGCTTGAATCGATCAATTTCACACAGCCTTACTTCTATGGGGAAGAGGGCGTGTTGCTGCCAAAGCAACCGCCAACATTGTTGGCACGTTTGAAGCCATTTGTTGGCATGGCAGCGTTGTCATCCGTAGGTGCATTGATCATTGCTGTGTTTGTTGTTGGCAATTTGATTTGGTTGGCAGAGAGGCGCAAGAATTACGAACAGTTTCCATCCCAATACGTCAAGGGTGTCGGAAATGGAATGTGGTTTGCAGTGGTGACATTGACAACGGTTGGCTATGGAGATAGAGCTCCCTTATCTCGAACTGGCAGAACCATTGCTGGAGCCTGGATGGTTATTTCTTTGGTGACGGTTTCAACTCTCACTGCAGGATTGGCATCAGCTTTTACGGTTTCTTTGTCTGGTGCTCCTGCAAAAGGTATAGCTGAACCCACTGGATTGCGTGGTAATTCTATGGGTGTAGTTTCAGGAACAACAAGTGAAAAATGGGCGAAAAAATATGGTGCAATACCTTCCCCTGCTAATAATTTAGCTGATGCTGTCATGTTAATGCAGAAGGGTAAGACCAAAGGGGTGATATTTGATCGTCCTGCCTTGCGTTACTACATTCAGCAGAATCCTCAGCAACAATTGCGATTGGCTTCTTTTAACCTTTCTCTTCAAACCTATGGTTTTGTTGTCCCGACTGATAGTTTTCTCAGTCGGCCTCTTGATATTGAATTGTTGCGCATGCATCGCGAAGGGGTTATCAAGCAGATTGCTGATGAAATGTTGGATGAAAAAGGATTGAACTAGTTGGATTGAACTGGTTTGCTTGCTCTTGAGTGGTTGGGCTCGTTAATTGTGATCAGATTGTATGATTGTGGTTGGTAATGATTTTCAATCTACGGGCTGAATAGATAATCATTGCTTTTTGGGATTAGCTCAGCCGCTGATGTTTACGAAGACCATCTTCGATTAGGAAGGTCGCGAGGCTGCTACAGCTACGACGCTCGGCTAGGGCATGTTGCTTTAGTCGGTCCATTAAGCCTGCTGGCAGGGTCACATTGAGGCGTTCCGATTCGGCGGCATTGGCGACCTCTGCCGCCGTATGAGTTTCTGCTGCTGGTTGCAGGCGTTCCTGCAGCTCCTGGGCCAAGCTTTGCAGTAATGACACGCTTTAGTGTTTGTGATGACACTGAATTGTAACGCTAGCGTGTTGATTGCTGGTTTTGGGTCGGTTATTGCTTGGTAAAGACGCTTGTTTATTGATTGCAAGTCCGCCTCCGCCGTAAATGATCTTCTAATCTGTCAGCGCTTCATAGAGGGTTCGATGCGATCACTGGCGTCAAAGCTTCCAGCTGGTAGTGACCTGCGCTTAAGTCTTGAACAGTTGGCCAAGCAGGAAGACTCCTCTGGTTTTGTGCTTGGTGTTGTTGGCAATTTGTCGAGAGCAGTATTTCAGTGCCCTGAACAGCCTGAGCCAACGGTGCTCGAGGGCAACCTGGAGATCATCACGCTCAATGGCACAGTTTCCCCTAGCGGAGTCCATCTGCATTTGAGTGTTTCAGATGGTTCCTGCCAGGTTTTAGGAGGACACCTTGAGCCTGGAAGCCTTGTTCTCAAGGGCGTTGATGTCTTGCTGGGATTAATCGATGAGCCCCAATCTCAATCGCCTTTAAAAGATATTCCCAAGCAGAATGGTTCTCCAAGAGTTGAGGTTGCTGTATTGCAAGAATGTCCTTGGTCAGCAAGATCTTTGCGAATGCTCCGTTCGCTTGACATTCAACACACTGTAAAAACGGTTGAAAATGATGAAGAGTTCAATCTTGTGAAGCAACGTAGTGGTGTCTCCACCTTCCCCCAGATCTTCATTGATGGAGAGTTTTTAGGAGGATATGAAGCTTTGGCAGAGCTGCATGGATCGGGTGAATTGGAATCTTTCCGTTGATGTCTGATTCGGGCAAATCATCATCCCCAAGCTTTTGGAGTGAGAAACCTTGGTGGTGTCAGCCTTGGAGCATTCTGCTCACTGGTGTCTGTATTTTAGCCTTTAGTTGGTGGTGGCCTCATCTGCTTTGGCTGTCTGCATTGTTGGCTGTCATTGTCATTGGTTGGTGGTTGCTTTTTCTTTGGCTTGTTCCAACGGCATACCGTCAGCAACAGCAGGAATTAGATCCTTAGAATATTCTCCTATATGATTCTTGCTTGGATTCTTATTCTTAACCAGAGGGCCTATTCTCTAGTAACTTGAAGTCTATTGGAGCTATTTTGCATCTTTTTGGTTGCTTCAGGGCTTGTGAATGTTGGTTGGAATATGGGTTCTATTCTGCTGATTGTTGTGTCGTAAGATGGTTTGAATCATTTTGCGACTAGTGTTTCAACACAAAGAATATTTAAAGGATTGCGATTCGGTAGCCATGCTCGCTGTTTTATCTAGCGTTGAAAATTTTTAGTCAGGACAAAAGCGATTAAGGCCCCATCATTGGGCAAAAGGGATCTGCTTTTGCATGATGCCGATCCCCACTCTGTATTCGCAATGCCATGCCCTCGTTGCTGAAGATTCGCCCCTTGCAGCGAGATGACATACCCCCTGTCACGCAATGGGCTCGAGGCGAGGGATTTGCTCCAGGGGTTGGTGATGTAAGTATTTATCGTCATACAGACCGTCAGGGGCTCTGGGTTGGCTGGCTAGGGAATAGCCCTGTTGGTTGCATTGCAGGGGTTCGTTACAACGCTGCTTACGGTTTTATTGGGTTGTTCATGGTTGTGCCTGAACAGCGTGGCCATGGCTATGGCGTTCAAATGTGGGAGCACGCTCTTGAGCATCTCGTTGATCTGCCTTGTATTGGTTTAGAGGCCAGTCTTGATCGGGTTGATGATTACAAACGTTGGGGTTTTGAAGCTGCTTCCCCAACAACCCGCTGGCAATTGGTGGGCAATGGAGAGCTGATGGCTACAGATGATTCCTCTGGTTTTGAGGCCAATGGCCTGCAGTTGTTAGAGGGTGAATCGATTCCAGCGATGGCGATACAGGCTTATGACGCCATGCGTGAGCCAAGCCCAAGGCCTCATTTCCTGGCGGATTGGCTCAAGCATCCTGCTGGGACCGTTCTGGCTTTGGTTGATGGCAATGGCCGATGCCATGGATTTGGAAGGATCAGGCCATGTTTGTTGCAGGATGGTGAAGGTTGGCGTATTGGCCCGTTGTTGGCCGATACGCCGCAGCTAGCAGAGCTTCTTCTTCGGCGATTGATCGATCGGCATCCGGGCGTGGTTTTGTTGGACACTCCAGGCGCGAATCCACTTGCCGATGACCTTCTTCAAAGGTTGGGCTTTAGTCAAGTATCAAGCACTTTACGGATGTATCGCGGAGTTCAACCACCCATCTCCTTGGCAGATGTTTATGGCTTGGCATGCTTGGAGTTAGGCTGAATTAATCATTCAGTGTTATCGATAGATTCTAGAGGCTTAGTTGACACTAAGATTTGAGAAAAATAATTAATTGGTCTTCTTAATTCTTGCTGAATATTACGTCGTTTGTTGATTGTTAGCCCGCTGTAGTTGCTTCTCTGCTAGCAGCTTTGATTCAAGTTGTTCTATTAGTTGGCTGACAAGGGCGTGGAACTCTGGTTGGCATCCTCTGAATGCAGCCTTATGACGGATGGGCTCGTTACGAGTGCGCAGGTCTGTAAGCATCAATTGCAATGCATCGATCCTTGCATTTGTGTTCATGAACGGCAGCGCACACTTCGCTTTAAGAGACTATGACACCCGCATCGCGGGAGCTTCAAGTGCCTTCTCCAGGTTGATGGCTTGAAGATCTGTGCCGCTGGTTATTTCGATAATTCGACCGATAGATTTCGGCGTTTTAACCGCTTCTACGCAGCATTGCGCAACAAGGCGGCGGGGGATTGAATCATTCTCCTGGCTATTGGGACCTGAGTATCGGATTCCTTGGAGCTCTAGATCGTCTTCTTGCTCGAGTAAACCGCCTGGACGGATCACAGTCCAATCGAGGTTGCTTTGTTCTAGTGCTTGTTCCCCGATCCTTTTCCATATCAAGATCAGGCCAAAAAGGTTGAGAGGGTGCTGCCAGCGGCCAGCACATAGTGAACTCACTAGCAGCAAGCGTTTAATGCCCACGCGCTCGCAGCTAGCGACTTGCCTTCTCACTCCCCAGGCGTCAATCCGAGCAGGCCCCGTAAGGTCAATGGATGGCCTTGCACCTGTGGCAATCACCAGTGCATCGCAGCCTCTCAAGGCTTCATCAAGAGCATTAGCGTCGCCTAATGAGAGACGTCGTTGTTCGCAACTTTGTAGGCTCTCAGGCAATTTTGAGTTGGCACGAAGCAACAGTCGTACCTGTAGCCCTGCTTTGAGTGCTTCTTCGGCGATGCGATACCCCGTTTTGCCCGAGGCTCCGCTAATGGCCAGCTTGATGCTCAAGGTTAATTCTCTGCAAGTTCAGAAGGTCTAGCGAAAAGGACCCACTCCCGATCGATTCCAGAGTGGGTTTTTGTGATCAGATTCAAATTCAAGTTGAGACTGATTATTTTCTTCCTATCGTTCTCTATTCATGTAACACAAAAAGGGGCGATCGTAGTCCCGGCTTATTTGTATTGCCAAACTTACGAGTTAGCAAATTAATCATTGCACAATATCGCCTGGAATAGGCTGTATTTCTGTTCATCTTCAAGTGCTTCCATGGCTGTTTTGATTGGGGGGCAATAGCATCGATGATCAGTGGTTGATGAAAATGGTAACCAGTTTTGTAAGCACTGTTTCAGAAAGCATTATTGCGTGTAATATTGAAAAATGAATAATTGACTAATGAAGGACCCTAAGATTCGATTCATCGCACTAATTCTAGTTAATTTGCTGGCATTATCCTTGCTTAAGCTATGGATAGACAGTTCGCCTGATTCTTTATTGGACCTCTT
>CATBLW010000040.1 GCA_949486985.1 Prochlorococcus marinus str. MIT 9215 | reverse complement strand
CTGTTTTTTCAGTAACTGTGCTGTTCTCTTCGAGCCAATCGAGCAACTTGTCGCGAAGCAGGTCATCACTGACTGCTTGTCTCAATCTTTGGGGGTCAATGTTCTTTTCCTGGGAGAGTTCACGCTTGACCTCCTTCACTTTGGTTTCGATTTCTTTGTCTTCCAGTTTGAGGTCTTCGGCTGACGCCAACGCTTGCAGGGCCAAGTTGCTGCGCAAATTTGTTTCCGCCTCTTCCCGGGAGGCTTCCATCAGGGAACGCACCAAGTCAGGCGTGAATGTTGACTTAACGTCCATACCCTGCTGGGCAAATTGGCTAGCCGTTTGTTCAACCAAGTTGCGCACCTCTTCCTGAATCAGGGTTTCAGGTAACTCAACCTCTAACTCCTTCACCAGAGATTGCAGTAAGGCGCTTTGGCGGTTGCTGCGATGACGGCGTTCAGCGTCGTCCTTAAGTCGCTCTTCTAGATCACTGCGCAGTTCGGCCAAGGTCTCTTTGTCACTGGCTTGCTTGGCGAAGGCGTCATCGAGGTCTGGAAGCTCGCGGGTCTTGAGATCTTTAACGTTGATTTCAAAACTGGCTTTGCGGCCACGTGCTTCTTCATTGGAGTAGTCGTCGGGGAACTGGCAAACAACAGTTTTTTCATCACCTATGGCCATGCCGATGATTCCTTCAATAAAACCTGGAATCATTTGGCCGTCTTCTAATTCCACATCCATCGAGTCAGCACTTCCACCTTCAATCTCGCTGCCATCGTCGCTGAAGCTGCCTTTGAAACTGACGACCGCCACATCGCCTTGAGCGGCTGGACGGTTTTCGATGGGCACCAGAGTGGCTAGTTGCTTACGGGATTGTTCGATGAGTTCGTCGATCCTGGAGGGATCAAAGGTCACGGGTTCCGCTTCTGCTTTCAGCCCCTTGGTGTTCTTGAGTTTTGGGCTCGGGGCAACGTCTGTTTCTAAGCAGAGTGTGAGGGCTTCACCAGGCTGGAAGCTCTCTAAAAGTTTGTCAAAGTCTTCCGTCAAATCTGGTTGGCCTAGGGATTCGATGGCTTCTTGCTTGATGGCTTCGCGCCAAACCTGATCAACAAGGGATTCAAGGGCCGTGGCCCTGATACGCATGGGGCCAATCTGTTGAAGTAACACGGCCTTTGGCACCTTGCCCTTGCGGAAACCTGGCAGGTTCACGGTGCGACTTAATTTCGCCAATGCCGAGTCGTAGCTGGCCTGACAGCGATCTGCAGGCACCTCTACTTCCACCGCGAGCCGACTGCTGGGGCGGGGGTCGGTCTTGACCTTCAGGGCGACAGCAGTCATCGATGAACTAAGGCAAGCAGCCAACCACCATAAGAAAGCGGCTGTTCCTGTTTGGCCACGTATTGTGGTTTCAACGTTGTGCCTCAATCAAGCTGAAGCGATTCAATCAGTGGATTTCATTGCTGCAGCCTGGCTACTGATCACAGTTTCTCGTCCATACCTGATTCCATCGTTTGTCGTTCTCATCGCTTTCTCCTGATCGTCCACCCACAGTTGCTGTTCTTGGTTCGAGCGGTGCCGTGGGTCAAGAGCTGCTTCAGCTTCTGGATGAACGCTCGTTTCCGCTGAAAGAGCTACGACTTTTGGCGTCTGCCCGCTCCGCGGGACGCACTCAAACCTGGCAGGGTTCTCAGCTCACTGTTCAAGAGGTAAGTGAAGGAGCGTTTGAGGGTGTTGATCTGGTGCTGGCTTCGGCTGGAGGCTCTGTTTCGCGCCAGTGGCGTTCTGCGATTACTGCCGCAGGCGCTGTGATGGTGGATAACTCCAGTGCGTTTCGGATGGAGGCTGATGTACCCCTTGTGGTTCCGGAAGTTAATCCTGAAGCTGCATTTGGGCATCAGGGAGTGATTGCCAATCCGAATTGCACCACGATTTTGCTGACGCTGGCCTTGGCACCTCTGGCAGCTTGTCGTGCGTTGCGGCGGGTTGTTGTCAGTACATATCAGTCCGCAAGTGGTGCGGGTGCTCGTGCGATGGATGAGCTCAAGCAGCTCACTGAGGTGGTGCTCCAAGGCGGCACTCCCCATAGCGAGGTGTTGCCACATTCTTTGGCTTTCAATCTTTTCCTGCACAACTCCCCTTTGCAGGCCAATAGTTATTGCGAGGAGGAAATGAAAATGGTGAATGAAACTCGCAAAATCATGGGCTTAGCTGATTTGCCTGTCACGGCGACTTGCGTTCGTGTGCCTGTACTCAGGGCTCATTCTGAGGCCGTGAACATTGAATTCAACGAGCCGTTCCCAGTAGCCGAGGCCCGTCAATTACTCAAGGCAGCTCCAGGTGTGGAGTTGATTGAGGATTTGGAGAACAATCGCTTTCCGATGCCCACGGATGTCACAGGTCGTGATCCTGTTGCGGTTGGCCGGATCCGCCAGGACATCAGCAACCCGAATGCGCTTGAGCTTTGGCTTTGCGGTGATCAGATCCGTAAAGGTGCGGCATTGAATGCCATCCAAATTGCTGAATTGTTGATGTCGTCGTCATGAGCGCAGCTGCGGCCCTATCGCCTACTCCTTTTGGTCGTTTGCTCACGGCCATGGTCACTCCCTTTGATGCTGAAGGCGGAGTCGATTTGGCTTTGGCTGGTCGTTTGGCCCGTTATCTCGTTGAACAGGGTTCAGACGGCTTGGTGGTGTGTGGAACCACGGGAGAGTCGCCGACCCTCAGTTGGCAAGAACAACATCAATTGCTTGAGGCTGTTCGCCAGGCGGTTGGTCCAGGCGTCAAGGTGTTGGCAGGTACAGGAAGTAACAGCACAGCCGAGGCGGTCGAAGCGACTTGTGAAGCGGCAAAGGCTGGGGCTGATGGAGCTTTGGTTGTGGTGCCTTATTACAACAAGCCACCACAGGAAGGTCTTGAGGCTCATTTTCGGGCTGTTGCAGAG
Source organism: Prochlorococcus marinus str. MIT 9215 (assembly GCA_949486985.1). Classification (GTDB taxonomy): domain Bacteria; phylum Cyanobacteriota; class Cyanobacteriia; order PCC-6307; family Cyanobiaceae; genus MIT-9215. The sequence goes on along the minus strand of CATBLW010000040.1, from coordinate 1,947 downwards.
GCCGCTCCACAGTTGCCCTTGATGCTTTACAACATTCCTGGTCGTACGGGCTGCTCACTCGCATCAGCGACTGTTGCCAGGTTGATGGAATGCCCAAATGTCGTGAGTTTTAAGGCTGCCAGTGGCACCACAGAGGAAGTGACACAGTTGCGGCTGGATTGTGGCTCGAGGCTCGCGATTTACAGCGGTGACGATGGTTTGCTGTTGCCGATGTTGTCGGTCGGAGCGGTTGGCGTTGTTAGTGTTGCCAGCCATCTTGTGGGTCGCCGCCTGAAGGCGATGATTGATGCTCAGTTGAGTGGTCAACCAGCCGTTGCGCTTGGTTATCACGAGCAGTTGCAACCTTTGTTTAAGGCTTTATTCGCTACCACCAATCCCATTCCAGTTAAAGCGGCTCTTGAGCTCAATGGCTGGTCTGTTGGATCTCCTCGCCCACCTTTGCTCCCTCTTGATCCCTCCATGCGCGATGCTCTTGCTCAGATCCTTACAACTTTGCGTGAGACGTGACCACACGTTTTTTTCACGCATTGTTTACGTCGCGCATCGTGCTCTGATGCCGAGCGATTTTTAAATCAAGTTTTATCTAGCGTTCTCCTTCTTTTCCATGACGTCCAGTTCCACCACCAGCTCCAGAACCACTTCCGCAAGGAATGAAAAAAATAAAGGGCCAATGTTGCGTGTCATCCCATTAGGTGGGTTGCATGAAATTGGCAAAAATACTTGTGTATTTGAGTACGGCGACGACATCATGATGGTGGATGCAGGCCTTGCATTCCCAAGCGATGGCATGCACGGCGTCAATGTAGTGATGCCAGATACAAGTTATCTACGCGATAACCAAAAACGTATTCGCGGCATGATCGTGACTCATGGTCATGAAGATCATATTGGCGGCATATCTCACCATCTGAAGCACTTCAATATCCCTGTCATTTATGGCCCTCGCTTGGCCATGTCAATGCTGCAGGGAAAGATGGAGGAGGCTGGTGTTACTGACCGCACGACTCTTCAGACAGTCAATCCTCGGGATGTGGTGAAAATTGGCCAACATTTCTCTGTTGAGTTTATCCGTAATACTCATTCGATGGCTGATAGTTACTCGCTAGCCATCACAACCCCAGTAGGCAATATTGTTTTTACCGGTGATTTCAAATTTGATCACACACCTGTTGATGGTGAACACTTTGACCTTGCCCGCTTAGCTCACTACGGAGACCAAGGTGTTCTTTGCTTGTTTAGTGATTCAACAAATGCTGAAGTGTCTGGCTTTTGCCCGCCTGAGCGCTCAGTTTTCCCCTCTCTTGATCGTCATATATCCCAGGCGGATGGCCGTGTAATCATTACAACTTTTGCCAGCTCTATTCATCGTGTTTCGATGATTCTTGAGCTGGCTTTAAAGAATGGACGCAAGGTTGGGCTTTTGGGAAGATCCATGCTGAATGTGATTGCTAAGGCGCGTGAGCTGGGCTACATGCGTGCGCCAGATGATTTGTTTGTACCGATTAAACAGATCCGCGATCTTCCGGATCGTGAGACATTGTTATTGATGACGGGTAGTCAAGGAGAACCTTTGGCTGCTTTGAGCCGTATTTCTCGTGGTGAACATCCTCATGTGCAGGTGAAGACCAGCGACACGATTATCTTCTCGGCTAGCCCGATTCCTGGAAATACGATTTCTGTTGTCAACACGATTGATCGGTTGATGATGCTGGGAGCCAAGGTTATTTATGGCAAAGGCGAGGGGATTCATGTCTCTGGACATGGTTTCCAAGAAGATCAAAAGTTGATGCTTGCGTTGACGAAGCCCAAGTTTTTTGTGCCTGTTCATGGTGAGCATCGCATGCTTGTTTGTCACAGCAAAACAGCAGAATCAATGGGCATCCCAGCCGAAAACATGTTGATTCTTGATAACGGCGATGTGGTTGAACTCACTCCTGAATCGATTGG
>CATBLW010000039.1 GCA_949486985.1 Prochlorococcus marinus str. MIT 9215 | reverse complement strand
CTGCTCCAGGGAACCAAACGCATTCTTTCCGCGTCGCGGCCATGAGCCTGCTGCACGCCACCTGGCTGCCAGCCATCCGTACTCCGACCAGCTCTGGTCGACCTGCACTGCTTGTATGGGCAGACACGTGGCGAGTGGCCACACCCGCTGGACCGGGTGCAACGCCAGCCTTGCATCCATTCACCCTCAGTCCTGACGATCTAAGAGCCTGGCTCGCCGAACGGGATCTACTGCCAGAAGGCATCATCGATGCCACGGCTTGCCTGACGCTGCCCAGCAAAACAGTCAAGCCACGCAAGAACAGCAAAGCCAGCGCATCCACATCTGAGGGCGATCACGACAACGAGTCCGGATGGACAGGCCTGCCCCTACAAGCAGGCGAACCCATTCCCAAACAAACCGAATGGTGGCCTTGGCAGGTGCAAGGTCTGGCCGTTGAACCTGCTGCTGCAACAGCATGGCTAGCCAAGTTGCCCCTCTCAGGACAGCATCCCGATTTGGCGGATGAACTGCGCTGGTGGAGCCATCTTGAACGCTGGGCTCTGAGCCTGATTGCTCGCGGGCGCTGGTTGCCCAAGGTGGAACTCAGCAAGGGTGAGGGCTACCCCCATAGAGCGCGCTGGGTCCCCCTACTCAACCGAGAAGATGATCGACGGCGACTGGAAGACCTAGCAACAAGGCTGCCGCTAATCGCAACCTGTGCCCTGCCCTGGCGGGAGCCAACTGGCCGACGCACCAATCGAACGACTCGTTTACGGCCAGAAGCGATGCGTGCGGCCAATCCTGTGGCCTCTTGTCGCCCACGCAGTGGCCGTCTTCGTGTCGCCCATCTTCTTGAAGAGCTCGTCGACGCGCAGCTGCGCACCGGCTTTGAAACGAATGAGGAAGGCCTCGACAAACTTCTTGCCGCCTGGCAAGAGGCCCTTGGCTCCGAGACCGGCATCATCAGCAGTCTCAATGATGAAGATGCAGAACGCCTGGCGACCGCCAGCCATCACTGGCGAGAGGGCGTAGCAGGCAACGTTGCAGCAGCAAGAACATGCCTAGAACTGTTCACACCCGCAGAAGGAGAAGACCTCTGGGACATTCGCTTCGCCTTACAAGCTGAAGCGGACCCCAGCCTGAAAGTACCTGCTGCCGCCGCCTGGGCTGCAGGTTCGGAAGTGCTGCAACTAGGCGAGATCAGGGTGGAGCGCCCTGGCGAAGTTCTCCTGGAAGGGATGGGACGGGCCTTGACTGTTTTTGATCCCATCGAACGCGGCCTCGATAGCGCCACTCCCGAATCGATGCAGCTCACACCTGCCGAAGCTTTTGTGCTGGTGCGCACTGCCGCAAACCAGTTACGCGATGTTGGCGTTGGTGTCGAATTACCCGCGAGCCTTTCGGGTGGCTTAGCCAGTCGCTTGGGTCTTGCGATCAAAGCTGAGCTATCGGAGACCTCGAGGGGTTTCACGCTTGGGGAATCTCTTGACTGGAGCTGGGAACTGATGATCGGTGGCGTCACGCTGACGCTGCGTGAATTGGAGCGATTAGCCAGCAAGCGCAGCCCACTGGTTCGCCATAAGGGGGCCTGGATCGAATTGCGCCCCAACGATCTCAAGAACGCGGAACGGTTCTGCAGCGCCAATGCAGAGCTGAGCCTCGACGACGCCCTAAGGCTGACCGCCACCGAAGGCGACACGCTGATGCGTTTACCAGTTCACCGCTTTGAGTCGGGTCCAAGACTGCAAGGCGTACTGGAGCAATACCACCAACAAAAAGCACCTGACCCTTTGCCGGCTCCTGAAGGCTTCTGCGGTCAGCTCAGGCCCTACCAAGAACGAGGCCTGGGATGGCTCGCCTTCCTGCATCGCTTTGATCAAGGTGCCTGCCTAGCCGACGACATGGGCCTTGGCAAAACCATTCAATTGCTGGCTTTTCTCCAACACCTCAAAGCAGAAAATGAACTCAAACGTCCGGTTCTGCTGATCGCGCCCACTTCTGTTCTCACCAACTGGAAGAGAGAGGCTCACGCCTTCACTCCAGAGCTGCAAGTGCGCGAGCACTATGGCCCCAAAAGGCCATCCACTGCAGCGGCTCTTAAGAAAGCACTCACCGGCGTTGACATGGTGCTCACCAGTTACGGGCTCCTACAACGCGACAGTGAATTACTGGAAACAATCGACTGGCAAGGCGTCGTCATTGATGAGGCTCAGGCGATCAAAAATCCCAGCGCCAAGCAGAGCCAAGCAGCCCGTGATATTGGCCTTGCAAGCAAAAGCAATCG
>CATBLW010000038.1 GCA_949486985.1 Prochlorococcus marinus str. MIT 9215 | reverse complement strand
AGTTAGGTGCTCAATGCTTAGGGCTGGTTTCCCATCCATGAGATCAATCTGTTGCCTGATCAGTCGCAACGTTGGCAGGCCAACAGCGGCAGTCATCCGTCGAACTTGTCGATTACGCCCCTCTCGAATCATCAATTCCAACCAGCTGGTTGGAATGTTTCTCCTGACGCGGATCGGGGGATCACGTTCCGCCACGTTGGAGACCTCGGCTTCATTGAGGAGATTCACGCGAGCCGGACGTGTTGCTTTCCCCTGAATGTTCACGCCTTGTGCAAGTTGTTCGAGTTGGTGGGGGTTTACCGCACCCTCCACTTGCGCCCAATAACGTCTCCAATGGCCGAAGCGAGGATCAGTGAGGCGTTGTTGCAAGCGTCCATTGCTGGTGAGTAGCAATAGCCCTTCGCTATCAGCGTCCAATCGCCCTGCGGCATAAACACCTGCGACAGGGATGAGTTCTGCAAGACATCGCCAGCGGCTTTCTGGTTCCAGGGTGAACTGGCTTAAGAACCCATAGGGCTTGTTCAACAGCAAAGTGGTTGTGTTTTTTTTGTGCGTCAAGGCTTTAAGCAATCCATTCAGAGCAGCATGATTTCGGGCTTAACGCTTAACGCTCAGTCCTTAGAAGCAGGTGATGGATCACAAAAACAAGGCGAGCATCAAATCCGCAAAAGGCTTTGTAGGAAGTCCAACAGGCTGACAACTAAACTGAAACACAATTAATGAGCGATGGCGCCACCGCATGATCGAAACCTCGGGAGTGATTGAGAAAGAACAGGGCAACGGGTTCTACCTCGTCACCCTGGAGCAGCCTGCAGGTCATAAGTGCTTGTGCAGAGCAGCAGGCAAGCTCACGAAGTTTCGGATCAAATTGCTTGCCGGCGACAAAGTGTTGGTGGAAATCAGCCCTTATGACCTCACGCGCGGCAGGATCACGTACCGCGAACGCAATGCCGGTGCCCCTGGCGGGCGGCCAGGTGGAAATAGGCCAGGTGGGCCACGTCGCCGTTGATCTCAGCTGAGTTCAAGTTGAAGCGTTGAGCAGATCCTCAATGGCTGCTTTGAAGACGCTCCGTTGCTTCACTCCTTTCCATTGGTGGATGAGATTTTTAGCTTGGAATAGCTGAACGGTCGGCGTGCCGTTGACTCCGGCTTGCTCGGCAATCTCTTGATTGGCCTCGATATCGATTTCAACCCCTTGGGCTTGTCCCCCCAACTCTTTAAGGACTCGCTTCAGTTGGGGTTTAAGTACATGACAGGGCCCGCAGCTCGGAGAGGTATAGACGACCAGTAGTGGCCTGCTGCTGTCGTGGTAGAGCTTGCGCAGTGCATAACTGCCCTTCTGCCATAGGCCATCCGGGTTGAAATTTTGATCGCTTGAGATTTGCGTTGGCGGAGCGGCATCAGTTTGAGCGGGTTCCACGGACTCTCGCTTCATCAACGTTGCGAGGTCGTTTCCACTGAGCCAGCGTTCGGCAAGAAGTGCTGCTTGGCAGCCGCTCCCGGCGGCGGTAATCCCTTGACGCCATTCCGCATCAGCCACGTCTCCAGCAGCAAAAACTCCCTCAATGGATGTCTCCGGACGTCCTGGGTTCGTTTTCAGGTATCCCTTGGCATCACAGTCGAGCTGGTTCACGACCAGATCGGTATTAGGTGTATGTCCGATGGCATAGAAGAGTCCTCGGACCATTAACTCCTCTTCCTGTTTGGTGTCACGGTCTCGCAGTTGCAGGCTGTTTAACCAATCGTCTCCAGAGGCATCAACAACTTCAGTGTTCCAGTGGACGCTGATTTGAGGATTGGCTTGCACCCTGTCGGCCATGGCTGCACTGGCTCTGAGGCGATTGGATCGCACCAGAAGATGAACATGGCTGCCGTACTTGGTGAGGTACATCGCTTCTTCACAGGCAGAGTCTCCACCTCCCACCACAGCAAGCTTTTCGTTGCGGAATTGGGGAGTCGCACCATCACAGATGGCGCAGGCACTGATCCCGCGAGACCAGAAGCGTTGTTCTTGAGGCAGCCCTAGGCGGTTTGCACTGGCTCCAGTCGCGATGATCAGTGCATGGGTCTTGATCGTGGTGCCATCAACCTCTAGTTGGAAGGGGCGTTGGCTGAGATCGATGACATCGGCATCTGCTTCAAGTAGATGCGTACCCCAGCGGATTGCTTGGGCTTTCATCAGATCCATCAGTTTTGGACCCATCACTCCATCTGGAAAGCCAGGGAAGTTTTCGACATGGGTTGTGGTCATCAGTTGGCCACCGGGGATGCCACCACGCTGAAACCCTGTGACGAGAAGAGGGTTCAGATTGGCGCGGGCGGCATAAATCGCTGCGGTGTAGCCGGCTGGGCCGGAGCCAACGATCACCAGGTTCTCGATCGGAGGCGATCCAACGCTGCCCGCAACGTCCATGCACCAAGGCGGATTTAGGTCTGAATTGAATCTAGAAGCTCAACGGTATTGATGTTTTGCACCAGCACAAAGTTTGTTCCAGGAAAGGGTCTTCCGGAATAGTTGAGCTCCTTTATCGCTTTCAAGAAAAATCTGGAAGCATGTACTGCTTCAGATTTCCAGCATTTCGTCGCTTTGGCTGAGGTGCTCGATCAGCATGCCTTTTTTTGTGGCGATGGGCACGCTCAGGGTTGAGTCCTCAATTTTTTCAGGATGCTCGCCTAAGCAAGTGATCCATTCACGGAATTCTTGGGTAATGGCGTAACTGTCTTCGTATCGTTCAGCGTTGTCTAGAACTGCCATCCTGGTGGTTGCCCAGCAGGTGGCAACGCTAATTCGTCGTTTAAGCCTGGCGTTGGAATTGGTCATAATATGGTCCCCATTGGCGACCAGGCTGCACGTTGATGGGTCAAGATCAGGACTTAATTCGCAGAACGTCGCATTTTTCTTCTTAATTACATGAAGTTTATTGCTGCAAAAAATTGGGTAGTTCAAGGCTGCGCAGCCTGATAACAGCGCCTGCGCCATCGTTTACCGCTTCCAACGGCAGGTTGGGGCCGCGCCAGCTGCCGGTTGTCTCTTCTTCTTCAAGCATCGTTTTGTTGCTCCTGATCAGATAGGGCTTTGCCAACGACCAGCTGCGGGCATAGCTCATCAGCAAGGGATCGGCAGGTGCAAACACATGTGATGGATGTCTGGGTATGGGTTCGAGGCTTGCTCTTGCTGTGGAAATACGAACAGCACGCGTGATGCCCTGGAGGAATCGGCTGCGGGTTACCACTGTTGTCAGATAAGCCACGACGCGAATTCTTGGTGCATCGAATCCTTCTGCACACATATCGATGCTCACCAGCCAGTCGGCTTGACCTGTTTGGAAGTTTGCAAGGCGCTTGCTGGCTTCTTTGTCTTGCGAGTGCACGAGATCGACGCGGTCCCCTTCCTCTCTAAGCACTTGGGTAATGCCCGCTGCGTGTTCGATGTCTCTGGCGATAACAAGTCCTGCAGCTTCAGGGTGTTCAGCGCGTACCTTCTCGAGCTGGCGTCGGGCGCGTAATAGCAATTGCAGGGCAATACTGCTTGAGTCTGAGAGGCGGATGGCCCTGCGCAGGTTGCGGGCTCGCCAACTTTCTCTTTGCTCGGAGGAGAGTGGCGAGACATCGCGATCGGGTTGGCCTTCGCGGCTGTGCTCGACCCAGCCATCCTGGAATCGGAACTCCAGGGGACGCACATCTCCTGCAGCAATAAGTTCGCGTGGTTCAACGCAGAGGTCAGGGCTGATTTGCTCAACCAGTTCGCCGTCTGCTTCCACGGTTACCCGACGCGCTGCGCAGAAGCCGAGATTGTCGGCACGAAAGGGCGTGCCGGTGAGTCCTAGCCTTAGACGGCTGCCCTTTGTAAGGGCAAGAAAGGTTCTCCCCCATGCAGGGCCATCCGGTTCATCGGGATCAACGCCAAGGTGGTGAGCTTCATCGGCAATGGCAAGCAATTTGTCGTGCGCCCAGTTCTCTAGTTCTGCCTTGAGGACGTCGGGTTGACGTGCAGCGGCTTGATAGGTCACCACCCAACCGTCGGCTTGATGAAGGGTTTGGGCTTCTTCCTGGCACGGGTCCCATTCCTGAAGATTCAATCCGAGCTGTTCGGCTGCCTTGCGCCACTGATTCAGAATTGTGTTGCGATGGCAGAAGACCAAAAACCGTTTCACCCCCCCCTGGTTTTGCATGGCTTGAAAGCCAAGCAGGGCCCCGAGGGTTTTGCCAGCACCAGGACCAGCATGAACAAGCAAATCTTTGGCTTGGTTCGCGCTGGGATCGAGACGTCGACGTAGCAGTGCAATCAGTTGTTGCTGCCAGAGACGAGGCCGAATCCTTGGCTGACAGGGCTCTGTCGGCAGATCAAAGGAGTGGGTTGAAATGAAAGCGCCAGTGAAGATAGGTCTTTCTAACCATTCCTTTCGCGGCTGTCATCTTTAGCTTCCGGCCAAGAGCTCATGGGTTTTTAGACCCCTGTTGCCATGACGAAAGATTATCGATCTCCTCTTTCACTTGATGAGCAACGGTTCCGTTCAGAACACTGTTGGGAACTTGATTGCGACATTGATCCGTTGATCTTGCGAGCACGGTTGCTCCATCGCCAAGGCCAGAGTCTTCTGGCTTTGGCGATGGAGCAAGAGCTTCTACCGATTCTCTGAGTTTCAGAGTGCTTCGGTGTGGTTCACCAGTAGGCGAACAACTTGATCCATACCTTCGCTGGCAGCGAGGCGTGCCGTTTCGATGTTGCCTTGGGCTTCATCAACGAGTTGTGCCGCCAAGCGGTCAAGCATGGCCTCCTTTTGCTGCTCAATCATGGAGAGCAGTTCGGTCTCGATCAGCTTGCTAACGGCCGTAGCCCGAAGGGTGTCTGAACTGGCTTCAGCAAAGGTGCCCTGAACCAATTCTTGAATGAACAAGCGGTGGACTTCACTGCTGCGCAAGAAACTCTCGGTGGCATTGATGATGCCGTCGACAAGTGCTTTGTCAGGCTCTGAATCCTGCTTGTCGAGCTTGAATTCCCAATCCAGGTGACGTCGTTGCCAGCCAGCTGCATGAAGGCTGGGCATCACCGTTTGAGAGAAGGTGTCAACCGACATCTCATAAATTCTTTCGGCCAGACGCTCACACCACTCTTTGCCGTGGTCCTGGAGTTTGTCCTGCATCGTGGATCGCTCCACTGCATGGCCACCATGATGGCTATGGCAAACACCATCTGGACATTCGATCGCTGTTAGGCCCATTTCTGAGATGGAATGAAGCCTCTTATTAGCTGGAACAATGGTTTTGAAAAGCAGTTCTTCAGAAAAGCTGCGGGTCTTCCTGGTTTGAACCCCTTAGCCTCGCGTCGTTAGAGCCCCCTTTTACCTTGCCCAGATTACTAATTCCGGTGGAATCGGCACCGGGTGAAAACCGAGTTGCTGCAACGCCTGACACAGTTAAGAAGTTCATTTCTTTCGGCTGCTCTGTGGTGGTTGAACGCGGCGCTGGTTTTGCCGCAGGTTTTGTTGATGGTGCTTTCAGCACCATTGGTGCTGAGCTGGTAAATCCAGGAGATTCGCAGGCCTGGGGGCAGGCAGATTTACTCCTCTGTGTTCAACAACCTTCTGCAGCCGCTTTGGCAAGGCTCCGTCCTGGTGCGCTTGTTGTTGGGCTGCTGGCGCCATACGCCAATAGTTCGCTAGCGGCAACTCTGCAGTCGGGAAGTCTCTCGGCGATGGCGCTTGAACTGCTGCCAAGAATTAGCCGCGCACAGTCGGCAGATGCTCTTTCATCGCAGGCCAATATCGCTGGATATAAAGCTGTCCTCCTTGCCGCCGCCGCTTTAGATCGATATTTCCCGATGTTGATGACAGCAGCAGGAACGGTGCAGCCTGCAAGGGTTGTTGTCTTGGGTGCGGGTGTAGCCGGATTGCAGGCCGTTGCTACAGCAAGGCGTCTGGGTGCAGTGGTTTATGTGAGTGATATTCGCCCAGCTGTAAAAGAACAAGTCGAATCCCTTGGTGCACGATTCATTGATCCACCAGAGATGGAAGACAAACCAGCTGAATCTGGTGGTTATGCCAAGCAGGCCTCGGAGGCTTTCTTGACGGCCCAGCGCCAACAGCTATCCGATCAGTTGGCAGAAGCAGATGTCGCGATTTGCACGGCTCAGGTGCCTGGTAGAAAAGCGCCCCGATTAATTAGCGAAGACATGCTTGATCGCATGCGTCCTGGGGCGGTTGTGGTTGATCTTGCCGTGGCCCAGGGTGGCAATTGTGCCGATACCCGTCCGGGTGAAACGATTGATCGCAAGGGTGTGCAATTGATTGGTGCATCCGACCTTCCTTGCAGTGTTCCCAATCACGCCAGCGCGCTCTATGCCCGCAATTTGGTGGCTTTGTTGGAGCCTGTCTTCAAGGATGGACAACTCAGCCTCAATATTGAGGATGAGTTGATATCCGGATGCCTGATTAGCCAGGACGGCGTTATCCGGCATAACGAAGTACTTAGCGCTGGAGGCTCGAACTGATGTCATTTCTGAGTGAAGCCCTATGGGTGCTCTTATTGGGCAGCCTTTTGGGTCTGGAACTGATTGGCAAAGTTCCACCCACACTTCATACCCCTCTGATGAGTGGTGCCAATGCCATATCAGGCATCACCATGCTTGCCGCCCTCACCTTGATCATCAAGGCAGGTGACAACATCCCTTTGCTGGCGATGGGGGCTGTGGCTCTTGGTTTCGCCCTTTTCAATGTGATTGGTGGCTTCCTCGTTACTGATCGGATGCTGGCCATGTTCAGCCGCAAGTCCGCCCGTAGAAAGGACACCAACTCATGAATACTGCTGAGATCCTCAAGTTCGCGATTGATCTAGTCGCGGTTTTGCTTTTAGCCCTTGGTATTAAGGGACTCTCGAAGGTTCGCTCCGCCCGTGAGGCCAACCGTCTAGCCGCTGTGGCGATGGGGCTTGCCGTGATTGGCGTGCTGGTGAATTCTCTCGGTACCACCGGCATCGCCGCTGAGGCCTGGATTTGGATCATCCTTGGCACGCTTGTTGGTGGCAGCCTCGGTGCGATGACTGCGCAGCGGGTGCCGATGACCTCGATGCCAGAAACCGTTGCTCTTTTCAACGGTTGCGGTGGTATGTCGTCGTTGTTGGTTGCCCTGGGTGTTGCAATCTTTCCTGCAGCCGCTGCTGCTGGCGAAGCAGGTGGCGGACTGGTTGAAGACATCTCGATTGTGGTGTCTGTCTTTGTTGGCTCGATCACCTTCACCGGTTCAATCGTGGCCATGGCCAAGCTGCAGGGCTGGCTCTCTACGCCGCCTTGGATGCAGAGCAAGGCCCGTCATGCGGTCAACATTGCTCTTGCGGTGATCTCCCTGATCGCGGCCGTTGAGCTGGGCCGTCATGGCGATAACTCCAGTGCTCTCTGGTTGCTTGTCATCGGTTCTGGTCTGTTGGGTATCGGTGTGACATTGCCGATTGGTGGCGCCGATATGCCAGTTGTTATTTCTCTGCTCAACAGCTACTCGGGCGTTGCCGCAGCAGCTGCAGGTTTCGTTGTTGGCAGTCAGCTGTTGATCGTGGCTGGTGCCATGGTTGGAGCAGCTGGCTTGATCCTCACTCAGGTGATGTGCGACGGCATGAATCGTTCGCTTGTCTCTGTGTTGTTTGGCGGCGCTCTTGGAGCCAGTTCGGCCTCAGGTGGCGGTGGTGAATACACAAATATCACCAGTTGCAGCGCTGAAGAATGTGCGCTCACCCTTGAAGCAGCAGAAAGGGTTGTGATTGTTCCTGGCTATGGCTTGGCAGTGGCCCAGGCGCAACACACCCTGCGTGAAGTCACGCGTGTCTTGGAAGCGGGTGGGATTGAGGTCACCTATGCGATTCATCCAGTGGCTGGTCGCATGCCTGGGCATATGAATGTGCTCTTGGCAGAGGCAGATGTTCCTTACGAGCAGCTCAAGGAGATGGATGTCATCAACCCTGAGTTCCCTGCCACTGATGTTGTTTTGGTTCTTGGCGCCAATGATGTGGTGAACCCACAGGCCAAGACGGACACGAGTTCTCCCCTTTACGGCATGCCTGTTCTTGATGTGCAGGAAGCTCGGACGGTGTTTGTGGTGAAACGCGGTATGAGTGCTGGCTATTCAGGCATCAAGAACGATCTGTTCGAATTGGCCAATACCTCCATGGTCTTTGGTGATGCCAAAAAGGTGTTGGGTGATCTCTTGGTTGAACTGAAGGAGCTCGGCATTGGCAAGAAGGGTTGATTCCAATCCTCAGCTGCTTAAGCAGCTGAGGATGAATCCCTTTGAGCAGCGTCTTCCTTGGTTGGGGGGCGACCTGCAGACCCTTCGCGACACTTTTAGAGCTGTTGATTTGCCAGCTGATAGCGGCGAAGAAATCCTGATTGATGTTCCTGCCATGCCGAGTGGTGCAGCTGGCGCAGGCCAGTTGCTGGCCATGCTCGATCGGCCGGCAACACAACAATCCACATCTGGTTTGGTTGTATTGCTCCATGGTTTGGGGGGGTCAAGCCGGCGTGAGGGCTTGCGCCGCATGGCAATCACTCTTCAACAGGCAGGCTTTGCAGTGCTGCGGCTTAATTTGCGCGGTGCCGATCCTGGCCGTCATCTCGCAGCAGGCACCTATGCCGCTGAGTGCAATAGCGATTTAGGGCCGGTGTTGCGGCGGGCCAGGCAACTTGCTCAACAGTTGGCTCGTGAAGCTGGTGATGAGAAGCCTGCATTGCCGCTTCTAGGAGCTGGCATCTCGCTTGGCGGAACGATGCTGCTCAATGCCTGTTTGGAGACTCGTCATGCTCCTGCAGCTGGTCAACCAGTGTTGGATGGATTGGTTTGCACCAGTAGCCCACTCGATTTAGCGGCTTGTAGTGATTCGATTGAGAGGCCGCGCAACACGGTTTACAAGAAGTGGTTGTTGCAACGATTGGTTCGTCAGACGCTTGCGGATCCAGCTGGTGTAACCCCACGCGAACAGCAGTTGCTTGGCGGTGTTGATGGCCAAGGCTCCGTGGCCAGCATTCGAGCTTTTGATGCAGCGATCACAGCTCCGCGATGGGGGTATCGCGATGTTGATGCTTATTACTCAGGAGCATCTCCTCTGGCCGCTTTGCATGCGAGCAGCACTGGATTACCGCCGACGCTGATTGTTCAGGCGCTTGATGATCCCTGGGTACCAGCCGCAGCAGCTCAAGGCTTGGCAGATCACAAGGCACCTTCAAGTGATTGGCTAGAGGTGCTGATGACCAATCACGGTGGTCACAATGGCTTTCATGGAAGATACGGCTGTTGGGGTGATCAGGTTGTTGTCTCTTGGTTGAGCCAGTTAGTGGCTTGATTAATTAGTTCTTGGATTGATCAGGTTTTGATTGATCAAATTGAGACTTGATGGCTCATGTTGTTGCTTGATTAATCAGCCCTGCGTTTTTGAGCGCCTGAGGAGTCCTGCGGATGATCCAGTCGTTTTTTGGATGCCCTTGAAGAATGTGTTCTTCAACGATCGATTCGATCCTTGTCGGTGTCACGCCGCCATACCAGATGCCATCAGGCCATATCAGCAGGATTGGTCCGTCTTGGCAGATGCGTAGACAGTCAACTTTGCTGCGTAAAACAACTCCTTCTGGTCGATTTGGGTTCTCTAGATCGAAGTCTTTGACCACTTTTTTTAAGCGTGCCCAGCTGGCGGCACCGATGGCTGGGTCGCAGCAGGCGGCTTTGCTTGGTGTGGCACATAGCAAAAGGTGATGGCTAACTCGAAAGCTCATCCTTTGCTGGCAGCTAAGGGCATGCGCCGGGTTCCTTTGCTGATCTGCTCTTGCACGGCGCGGCGGCTCCAGGCATCGACGCTGAGGACGTCATCAAGATTTGGATTGGCTTGCAGATCAGGTTTGTGGCGCTCGCAGGCGGCTTCGATGACGTCAGGGATGTCGAGAAAGTGGATGCGTTCCTCCAGGAACTGGGCCACAGCCTCTTCATTGGCGGCATTGAGCACTGCTGGCATGGTTCCACCAGCGCGGCCTGCGGCATAGGCAAGTTGCATGCAGGGATATTTGCTGGTGTCTGGAGCCTTGAAGGTGAGTTGCCCCACTTCGGTGAGATCCAGGCGCCGCCACGGAGTTTCCAAGCGCTTGGGCCAGCTCAGGCAATAGAGGATTGGCAGCTTCATGTCGGGCCACCCGAGTTGAGCCAATACTGAGGAATCAGCGAGTTCGATCATCGAGTGGATGATGCTTTGGGGGTGAATCACAATCTCGATTTGGTCGTAGTCGATGCCGAATAGGTAATGCGCTTCGATCACTTCAAGGCCCTTGTTCATCAAGGTGGCTGAATCCACGGTGATCTTGCGTCCCATGCTCCAGTTGGGATGGGATGTGGCATCGGCCACGGTGGCTTTTACTAAATCTTTGGCGTCCCAATCGCGGAAGGCGCCGCCGGATGCCGTGAGCTGGATGTGACGCAGCCCAGGCGTTGGGATCCCTGTTGAGAGGCGAGCGTTTTCAGCCCAAGGTGTGCCTTGCAGGCACTGGAATATGGCTGAGTGTTCGGAATCTGCAGGCAATAACCGACTCCCGCTGCGCTTCAACTCAGGAAGAACCACTGGAGCTGCGGCGATCAGGGTTTCTTTGTTGGCAAGAGCAAGGTCTTTCCCCGCTCGAATCGCGGCAAGGGTTGGCAGCAAGCCAGCGCAGCCAACAATGCCTGTAACCACGAGATCGGCGCTGTCCCATGAGGCGGCAACATTGAGGCCATCAGGGCCACCAACCAGTTGAGGTTGGCGCCATGAAGCTGAAGACTGATCAAGGGTGAGAGCATCAAGTCGCTGCTGCAGCTCGGGCAGCAGTGATTCATCGGCGAGGGCAACAACCTCGGGATGGTGACGCTGGATTTGTTCAATCAACAGCGTCAAGTTTCTACTGGCCGTTAGGGCCACAACCCTGAACTGCTCAGGAAATTCTTCGGCAATCTGCAGGGTTTGGGTGCCGATCGAACCGGTGGAGCCCAGCACGCTGATCGCTTTCAAACTGTTCCGGCAGGTGAAGCCAGTCTCCCACTAGAAGGCCTGAGACTGGCATGCTTGGCCCCTAGATCAATCGATGGAGCCATCGCTATGGCAGTTCGGGAACACTGGCGATCGGGCCTTGGTTTTGTGTTGGCCGCCGCTGGAAGCGCAGTTGGGTTAGGGAACCTTTGGGGTTTTGCTTATCGAGCGTCTCAAGGTGGTGGTGCGGCATTCCTGCTGCTTTATGTGCTGATCGTGCTGGTTGTTTGTCTGCCGGTGCTGATTGCTGAGATGGTGCTTGGTCGCAGTACAGGCAACAGCCCTTTGTTGGCACCGGTGACGGCGGCTGGTCGCCGATGGCAGCCGATGGGTTGGCTGTTTGTGATCGCCGCTTGCGGAATCCTGGCCTTTTATGCGGTGTTGATGGGCTGGACTGCACACACCTTTGTGCATGCCTTATTTGTTGGGCTGCCTGGAGATATGGCTGAGGCGAAGGCTTTCTTTGGCTCTGTGAGCAGTGGCAACAGCGCCCTGTTGGGTCAATTGCTGAGCTTGGTGCTGACGGCGTTGGTTGTTTCAGCTGGTATTCGAGGCGGGATTGAGCGTTTGTCTCGCTGGTTTATGCCGTTGTTGTTCCTGTTGTTGTTGGTGTTGGCTGTTTGGGCGACGACTCTCTCTGGTGCCTTTGAGGGCTATCGCACCTTCTTGTTCCGTTGGGATATGAACCAGCTGTTGAATGCAACCACGGTGCGCAATGCCTTCACACAGGCCTTCTTTTCGATTGGTACGGGTATTGGTTGCATCCTTGCCTATTCGGCTTATCTCGATCGCCGAAATCACTTGCCGCGTGAGGCTGTTGCTGTTGTGGGTATGGACACCGCCGTTGGTTTACTCGCCGGCATGATCACCTTCCCGGTGGTGATGAGTTTTGGCCTTCAAGATGTGGTGAGTGAATCGACGGTTGGCACACTTTTTATCGCCTTACCGACTGGCTTGGCTTCGCTTGGGCTGACGGGCCGTCTTGTGGCCTTGTT
>CATBLW010000037.1 GCA_949486985.1 Prochlorococcus marinus str. MIT 9215 | reverse complement strand
TGCTCTGCTGGGCTCAGCCCAACTTGCTCGAGTAATTGCCGTCCTTGCTCTTTGGCTTCACTGCGGCTTGCTAAGCCATGGATCAGGAGTGGGTCGGCGATGGCCTCGCCGACAGTCATCTTTGGATTGAGGCAGGCCAGAGGGTCTTGGAACACCATTTGGATACGGCGCCTGGCTTGTCGCAATGAACGGCCTCGCAGTGTCAGCAGATTTTGGCCATCGAGCTCAACTTGTCCGCCACGGATAGGTGTTAAGCCCATCAGGGCACGACAAAGGGTGCTTTTGCCACAGCCGGAGGCTCCGACCACCCCAAGACTTTCACCAGCACGCAGCTTGAAGCTCACGTTATCGACAGCTTTTAGCCAAGTTGGGGACCATGGCCAGCCTCCCAGTTGATGCCAGCAGCGCATGGCATTGATCGCAAGCACCTTGGCTGTTTGATCTTGAGGGGCTGTTTGATCTGTAGCTCCTGTTTGATCTTGAGCTGCTGTTTGATCTTCGGCTGCTTTTTGTGATTCAGCTGCTGTTTGATCTTCGGCTGTTGTTTGTGATTCAGCTGGGGTGCGTCGGCCTTCACGAGCACGGGCGGCATTGACGAGTCGTTTGCCAATATTCGATTGGGGGCTGGTTAGAAGTTCTCGGCTTGGGCCTTCCTCCACCAAGCGACCCTCATCGAGAATGGCCATGCGCTCACACCAGCGCTCAGCCATGGCCAAGTCATGACTGATCAGCAATAGGGCACTGCCCAGGTCTTGGCAAAGACTGCTGAGTTCTGCCATCACCTGACCAGCAACTGCAACATCCAGGCTGGTGGTGGGTTCATCAGCAATGATCAGAGGAGGATTGAGAGCAATGGCTAGGGCAATCGATAGCCGCTGTCGCATGCCGCCGCTGAATTCATGGGGGTAAGCCCCAAAGCGATTCGCGCCAATGCCCACGCGCTCCAGCAGTTCTTCTGCTCGTTGTCGCCTCCAGGAGGGGGATTGGCCTTGCTGGTGGGCTTGGAGTGTGTCAAGTAGATGGCCTCCCACTGTCATCAGTGGATTGAGGCGTGTCATTGGGTCTTGGAATACCAAGCCAACAGATTGGCTGCGTAAATGTCTGAGCTCTGCTTGTTGCATCAGCCTCGGATCTTTGCCGGCCAGCCATAAGCCGCCTTCGCAGCTGCTGCCTTGTGGAAGCAGTTGCAACGCGGCCCTAGCCACGGTGCTTTTGCCGCAGCCGGATGGCCCCACGAGTGCAAGGCGCTGGCCAGGGCCGATGCTGAGATTCAGCCTGTTGAGTATCCAGTTGGGGCTGCGGGGGTAACGCAGTCTGAATTGGTTGAGTTCCAGAACATGCCCGGAAGAACTACGCACGGTCTGTGGCCAGCGGTCTTAAGCCTGAATAACATGGTTTCATCCGCTGGGTCGGATGCTCAACCTCACCACTGCGCCGGACACGAAACAGACCGAAGCTGTCTGTGGATCAGGTTTGCTTGGGATGGCGGAGCTTAGAGCCAATCCCATACGCAGCATTGATGATTACGGCATCAGCCTGCCTGACTGGCTTAAACAGTGTTTGGAGCACATCCCGCCTGGCTTGGGCCAGAGCTGCCCCACCGATGATGAAGCTTTACTTGCAGCATCGTTTGATCTGGCCTTTCAATTGCATGAGGGCCAGTTTCGAGCCAGTGGTGATCCTTATATCGTCCACCCTGTCGCGGTGGCAGATCTATTGCGGGACATTGGCGCCAGCGCCAGTGTGATCGCCGCAGGTTTTCTTCACGATGTTGTGGAGGACACCGATGTCACGCCCGATCAACTGGAACAGTATTTCGGTGCGGAGGTCCGTGAGCTGGTCGAAGGGGTAACGAAACTGGGTGGGATTCATTTCACCACTCGCACTGAGGCCCAGGCCGAGAATCTCCGCAAGATGTTTCTGGCGATGGCCAGCGATATTCGCGTTGTTTTGGTGAAATTGGCCGACAGGCTGCACAACATGCGCACGATCAGCTTCTTGCAGATCGAGAAACAGCAGCGCATTGCTCGTGAAACTCGCGAGATTTATGCCCCGTTAGCCAATCGTCTTGGGATTGGACGATTCAAGTGGGAGCTGGAAGATATGGCTTTCAAATTGCTGGAGAATGAGGCCTTTCGAGAGATTCAACAGGAGGTTGTAACCAAGCGCAGTGAGCGTGAGGATCGCTTGGCGACCACGGTGCAGCAGCTTCACGATCGCTTGATGTCTGCTGGTCTTGAAAGCTGTGAAGTGAGTGGTCGTCCTAAGCACCTTTATGGCATCTGGAGCAAGATGCAGCGCCAGCAAAAAGCTTTCCACGAGATCTTTGATGTGGCGGCTGTGCGAATCATTGCCCCGAGCGTTGAAAGTTGCTATCGCGCTCTGGCAGTGGTGCATGACACTTTTAGGCCGATTCCAGGACGCTTTAAGGACTACATCGGTTTACCCAAGCCCAATGGCTATCAGTCATTGCATACGGCGGTGATTGGTCGACATCGGCCGATTGAAGTGCAGATTCGTACGCCAGAAATGCATCGCGTTTCGGAGTTTGGGATCGCTGCACATTGGGAATACAAAGAGGGTGGCTCACCAGCTGCTGCCAATAAAGAGCGTTTTAATTGGTTGCGGCAGTTGGTGGAGTGGCAGCAAGAAGGAGGTAATGACGATCACAATGATTACCTCGCTTCAATCAAAGAAGATTTATTTGATGAGGAGGTTTTTGTGTTCACTCCTAAATGTGATGTGGTGGGATTGCGCAAAGGCTCCACGGCTGTTGATTTCGCCTATCGCATTCATTCTGAGGTTGGTAATCAATGCAATGGTGTGCGAATTAATGATCGAATTTCGCAGCTCTCGACGCCGCTTCAGAACGGTGATTTTGTGAATGTGCTCACGAGCAAGACGGCGCATCCCAGCCTCGACTGGCTCAACTTCGTGGCGACGCCCACGGCGCGTAATCGCATCCGTCAGTGGTACAAGCGCAGCCATCGCGATGAAACGATCGAGCGCGGCAAGGATCTGCTCGAGCGGGAGCT
>CATBLW010000036.1 GCA_949486985.1 Prochlorococcus marinus str. MIT 9215 | reverse complement strand
GTCAACATCTGGCCAGACAAAAGAGGATTAAATAATCACTAGACGCAATGATAAGCACTCAGTCCTCCTCAGAATTATTGGCGCTTAACGTCAACAATTGCTGCACCATTAGCGTCATCGGAGCAAAGCAAAGTCTGACTTACTGCGGCGCAACTTCATCGGCCAATCGGCACCAGCACGTTGTTCGCCCTGAAGCCAGGCAACTCATCCTGAAATCAAGGAGTGCATTCGTTAGCTTGCCTCGCGAACCTCTTTCACTGCCAGAGCGGGCCAACAAAGCTATCCGCTGCCGTACGCGTGGCTGAGTCAACCTCCATGCAAGGACTATTGCCAACCCCTGCAGCGCCATGACTAGGGAGACCGCCAACACCAGCACACCGGTCAAACCCAGCCAATAACAGTCACTGACCATCGGCCAACCCTTGGCCTGCTTGGCAGCTCATACCAAAGATTTTGACAACAGTGGCGACGAAGAATCAACAGGAAATGGGCTCACAAAAATGATCGGCGTTCTCGAGCTTGATTAAGTTCGTTCTAGACATACCTCCATCCCTGATGACCACCTCGGCCCCTGCTGGACCCAGCCAACGCCAGGTGCTCCTGAGCACACCGTTTACAGACCAAAAGCCAGGGACATCAGGCCTGCGTAAAAGCAGCAAGCAATTTGAACAGCCCAATTATCTCGAGAGCTTCATCGAAGCGATCTTCAGCACCCTGCCTGGAGTTCAAGGTGGAACGCTTGTGCTGGGAGGAGATGGCCGCTACGGCAACCGCCGGGCTATTGATGTGATTCTGCGCATGGGTGCAGCCCACGGACTTAATCGCGTCATCACAACCACCAATGGAGTTCTTTCAACACCCGCAGCTTCTCACCTGATTCGCAGCAACAAGGCCATTGGCGGGATCATCCTTTCAGCCAGCCATAACCAAGGCGGCCCAGACGGTGACTTCGGCGTCAAAGTGAATGGTGCCAATGGCGGCCCTGCACCTGAATCCCTCACCAACGCGATCTATGCACGCACACAGACGCTTGAGCAATACAGCCTGGTGGATTGCCCTGAGATCCCACTAAACCAACCAGGACGGCATGCGATCGGCAGCATGCAGGTTGATGTCATCGACGGCGTTGATGACTACGTAACGCTGATGCAGAAGCTTTTCGACTTTGACAGCATCGCTGACCTGATTCGCAACGACTTCCCCATCGCCTTCGATGCGATGCATGCTGTCACCGGGCCCTATGCCAAGCGAATACTTGAAGGAATGCTTGGGGCCTCAACGGGCACCGTTCGCAATGGCATCCCTCTTGAGGATTTTGGTGGTGGCCATCCCGATCCCAACCTCACCTATGCCCATGAGCTAGCAGATCTGCTCCTCAAGAGCGACAACTATCGCTTTGGCGCAGCTTGTGACGGGGATGGTGATCGCAACATGATCCTCGGCACAAGTTGCTTCGTGAATCCGAGTGACAGTCTCGCCATCCTCACCGCCAATGCTGAGCTAGCCCCTGCTTATGCCAATGGCCTTAGCGGTGTCGCTCGCTCCATGCCGACCAGCGCTGCTGTTGATGTCGTCGCCAAAGAACTGGGCATCGATTGCTTTGAGACCCCGACGGGCTGGAAATTCTTCGGCAACCTTCTAGACGCTGATCGCATCACCTTGTGCGGCGAGGAAAGCTTCGGAACAGGGAGCAACCATGTGCGCGAAAAGGATGGTCTATGGGCCGTTCTCTTCTGGCTGCAGATCCTGGCGAAACGGCGCTGCAGCGTTGCAGAAGTGATGCATAGCCACTGGGCGCGCTTTGGTCGTCACTACTACTCACGTCACGACTACGAAGCGATCGCCACTGATCCTGCCCATGATCTCTACAACAGACTCGAAGCCATGCTGCCTGGATTGGTTGGTCAGCCGTTTGCGGGACGCAACGTCAGTCAGGCTGACAACTTCAGTTACACCGACCCCATTGATGGCTCTGTCACAGACTCACAAGGCCTGCGGATCCTGCTAGAAGACGGCAGCCGTGTGGTGGTT
>CATBLW010000035.1 GCA_949486985.1 Prochlorococcus marinus str. MIT 9215 | reverse complement strand
CAGGCTCTTGATCGTCAGGTTTTTGATTGTCAGTGATGGGCTGGGCAAGGGTGGCAAGGCAGAACCAACCAATCAGTTGCACTTCCGGCCGGAAGAAGATGGTGTCGGTAATTCCTTGCATCACGAGCCCGGCAATCGAAGCCAGGCTGGCCAACATTGGCAGCGCTAAGGGCCTGTTAGAAATCAGCCCGGACAGGCCACGTCTCAGGCTGGTGAGTGTTAAACCCAGGCTTGCTATTAGGCCAGGGAGACCTGTCTCAACAAGGATCTCCAAGGGAACGGAGTAGGCACTCAGGGCATTGAATTTCGGCTGTTGATAGAGGGGGTAAATGCTGTTGAAGGCTGTATTGCCTGGACCGATACCCAGCCAGGGACGGTCGTGAATCATCTCGATAGCTGCCAGCCAAACATTGATGCGAAAGTTGTTGGAGCTATCACCCCGGCCTGCCAGCAGGCTGGCAATACGCGTGCGGATCGGTTCGATCTGGGTGGCGGCAATGGCCAGCAACGCTGTGCCAATGAGAAGCAATGCAAGCGGCAATAAACGTCGCCAGATGATTGGCCAGTCACGGGTCGTGCGCAACAGCACCAGTAGCCCCATGACCGCTAAGGCACTGAGCATGCCCAACCAACCGCCACGGCTATAGCTGAACAAGGTTGCGCTCATGCCAAACGTAAGAGCGACCATGGCCAATAGCTTTGCCCCCCAGCCTTGCCAACGCAGCAGGGCTGCCACGGCTAGGGGCAGGATCGGCACCAGATAGCCGGCCAGAAGATTGGGGTTACCAAGTGGGCCGTAAATTCTCACCGTTCCGGCTGTGATCGAGTTGGGATCTGCCCAGTGAGCGAGTTCCTCGGTGGGGGTATAGAGCTGCCGTAGTGCGATGACCGCAGTAGCAAGTTCTCCGCAAAGCATGGCGGCAACGAGCCTGTCCCACCAAGCTGGATTGGTGGCCAGCAGCTTGCGCATGAGCGCATAGACCCCCAGGTAGCTGAGCAGTTTGATGAGTCCTTTGGCTGCGGCTATGGGGACTGGTGAGAAGCCAGTGGTGAGGATGGCAATGCCCAGGAACGCCAACAGCCAGCCACTGATCCTGCCGATGCGCTGAGCTGGAGTGATGCAGCTCCAAAGCACCCATAAGGAACCGGCCGCCAAGATCATCATTCCCAGCCCATTCCTGCTCAGCATCGGCAGGCTGGCGAGAAGCAACATCAGCAATCCAGCAGCTAGCCATTGCAAACGTGTTTGCAGGGCGGCGGAAGCTGGCAGTAACCCTTGCCAGCGCAATAGCAGTGGTGGTTTGTGTAACTCCTCAGCCTCAGGCATCAGCTTTGATCACCGTTCTCTGGATTATCGATCTGTTGCCATGCTGCTTCGAGGCTGGAGAGGTCAGGAAGTGGTTGCTGATTGCGCTGATACAGACGGCGATAAATGGGTAATCCCTGCTGACGAACGTATCGCTCCCGTTCGGTGCTAACAGGTAAGGGGTTGGTGTCCAGCCAGGGGCTGAGATTGCCTTCAGGCCGTTCGAAGCAGTTGCTCTGTTCAACCAGCAGCAGCATGGGTTCGATGACGGGCAGCACATCGCTTTGAATGAACAATTCTCGGCCGGGTTCGAGGGCAGCGGCCAAAGCGATTAATAAGCGTGGCTGAAGCACTCTGCGTTTTTGATGACGGCGCTTGAACCAGGGATCGGGAAATTGAATCGATGCGCGGTGAAGCTGCCCTTTGGGCAAGGCCGCAAGCCAGCTTTCTAGGCTCACATTGGCATTGCAGAACAAGAAGCTGAGATTGCGTAGTTGGCGTTGTTCCCGATCTTTCTCTGCTGCTAATACAAGTGGCAGCCTGATTTCTACACCCAGATGGTTCCATTCTGGTTGCAGTGCCGCCAGCTCCAGTAAGAACATGCCCCTGGCAGCGCCGATGTCGAGATGCAGCGGCTGATCAGATTGGGCAAACAACTCCTCAGGTTTGGCTAGCTCCCTAGGCAGCTGAAAGAAACGGCTGAGAGGGTTGACGTGTTGTCGCAATAGTCAGGACAAGTCAGAGTCAGATGGTTCGGCTGGAACGGGCGCATGTCTGAGTAGCCCCCAGCAGGCGGTATAGCCGTGGATATGGGTGGCGCTGCCAACAGGTCCGATTTCTCCGTTGCAAAACAGACCGGCAATTGGCAGATCAGGCATTAACTTGCGGGCGATATTGACATCGCCATTGGGGGCGCCGTAAAGACCACGTCCTCGGCCAAGACAGGCCATAAGCAGACCAAATAAGGGTGGATCACTGTTGCGTTCTTGTGCGGCCTGAAGCAGTTGTTCGGCTTCTTGTCGTGAGGCTTCGGCTTCACGCAATTGAAATTGAACGTTTTGCCCAGCGCGCATTCTTTCGGCAACGGCAACCGCGCCATTTTTTGGGTCGACACCGATCAGGTTGCGAACCAGAAAAGCTCCTTGGGTTTTGGGGCCGCTGTTGCTTCTGATGACAAGGTCGCGGCGTTCAATGCCCAGAAATAAGGAGTGGCGAACCATCTCTCGCTCTTCTTCTGAGAGATCAGCCAGCACACGCTGAAGGCAGGCCACAGGGCTGTCTTTCTTGTCGTCGTGGCTGAGCTCCAGCAGCACATTCCTTTTCACTTGTTCAACAGCAAAGACGGGTCCGATCGGTTTGCAGCCTTGGGCTACCACGGCCTCAAGCATCCAGTCACCACCAATGCTGCATCCCACTGCACCCGTTACAACGTTGTCGTCAAAGAGGAGAGATCCATGCGGTGCGTTATGAGGCCCTGCAATGCCACCCATCACCGGGCTGTTTGGGTAGGCGTAATCAATGCCGCTGATTAGATCATTAATCGATGCTGAGCTGGGGTCGATAAGCAGCAGCATGCTGCGGGCTTTGCCTGGATCAGCCCCGATCCATTCCTGCCAGTTTTGTGCGGGCCCATCAAGGTCGGGTAAAGCTTGCGTATCAAGGGCGAAGGGCTGGAGAACGACTCCCGGCAGCTGCAGCAGCGTGACACTGAGAGCAGGAGTTTGTTCCTGTTCTGAGGCCATACCCGTGGCTGTTGTTCCGATCACTCCGCCACCGCAGCAGCCAAGCCAATGGTTCGCAGTCAGCCGCTGCCGCAATAAAGGCAGCAGTCTTGGCAGGTCACTGGCGTAGTCGGTTGATGCAAAGACGATGGCGAGATCGGCCTTGGCCATTCCCATCAGGGAATCTGCAACCTCTTTAACGGCCGCCTCAAGTGAGGGCTGGTTGGATAGGGCTGTCCGGCAGTTGGATTGCACGGAGCGGCTCTTGAACCAGTCGAGCGGAGAGAAATTCCCCATGAAATTGACACTACCAACTCTGGCACCAACGGCCATGGCATTGATAATGACTCCTTGATGAATCTTGCCAGTGCCCGAGCTCTCTTACCTCACTTTGGTCTGGCTCATTTACCGTCTCGCGGCGGTTTTTGCGGTGGGTCTGCCTCTGGTCCTGTTGATTTGGGCATTGCTGCGGCGGGAGACGTCAATGGTGAGGTTGCTCACGATTTATTGGAAGATCGCCAGCTTGCTGGCGATCAGCGTGTTGTTGCTTACGGATGCGCGCCCTATTGGTTATTTGACAGCGTTTCTCGCGCCGTTGTTGATGGTTGTTTCTGTTTGGTTTTGGGTTGATCTCAATGAAGAACTGGCCGACTTGCCCCCTTGGCGTCCATTGCCCTTCACGGTGCGACTTTGGCGTTGGGCTCTGACTGGATTTGGCCTATTAACCAGCGCGACGGCTTTTCAAACTCTGGCCTGTCTGAAAGGTATTGAAGGTACGAATTGCAAGGCTTGGCTTGTGGCTCCTCAAGGCTTGCACCGGGTAGTTGAAGGTGTATTTGATTTCATCTTTGGTGGCCAGTGGACCGAAGCGGTTGCTGCATTTGTTGGTTATGTGGCCCTCGTGGCTTATGTCGTTGGCTTGCTGCAGTGGCTTCTGGTGCGTTTCCCGCGTCAGGGGCGAGTCGCGGGTGAGTTCTGAGTTCACTGGTTGATTCAATCTGATCGAGGCTATCTAGATCATTAGGTTGTTTGTTTAACTAAGTCTCAAGCGTTCGTTGTCCGTATGACGA
The DNA here is from genome assembly GCA_949486985.1 of Prochlorococcus marinus str. MIT 9215. Taxonomy (GTDB): domain Bacteria; phylum Cyanobacteriota; class Cyanobacteriia; order PCC-6307; family Cyanobiaceae; genus MIT-9215. The sequence goes on along the minus strand of CATBLW010000035.1, from coordinate 3,650 downwards.
AGCAGCTTGATAGTTGATATCAGCTGACTTTCAAGGCAGGTAGTGGATTTTTTTCTAGCTCATGGTCACAATTAAACTCAATTCGTGTTGGGATGCATGGTCGGCTTGTCGATTGCAAATAACGTCTCTGATCTGATTTTGGGAGATGTTAGAGAGCATTTGCCCCTGGATCGAATCCCTCTGAGTGGAGATGTTCTCGGCCTCGGAACTACGACAAGCATTGATAACGGTGAACTGAGCTTCCTTCAGTCAGCGGAAGGGGATACGAAGATCTGGAAGTGTCAGGCTCATGACGGCAGTGTTCGTGAATTGCGACATGGAGATGGAAGTGGCCATTTCCCTTATGTATGTTTCACTGCCGATGCAACCGCTTTTCGAAGGCCTTTTGATCTGCAGCGATTGGATCCAAGTTGTTGTTCGCTTCAGGGACTGATCTCAGAAGCAATCAGCATTTCTCGCTGCGAAGGTGAACTCGAAGAGGCTTCCATTTACGGCATACGCCTCATGTCTTTTTGGCAGGAGCTTGTTATCACTATTGCCTCAAAACTTTGCATGGGGCAGCAAAGGCGAAACTCTCAAATCGCCTCGAGTAAGTCTGGTGATGCCACTGCCTCCCGCAGTCTTTACGAACTTCTTCAGCATTACCGATTAGCAGCTTCAGACCCCTGCCAACAGGATGATCCCATCCAATTTCTGGGTAACTCTCTTCAATGGGACTGTTGTGGCTTCTTCGACATGGAGCCGACCTCTGGCCGTGTAACAGTTCCTGAGCCTGGCGCCCATCTGCATCTGCATGGTTGCAGCACTGATCTCCGATTTGGAGGCCACCTTCATCATGAGCATTCCTCCAGTCGACTCAATTCACTGGGACGCCTTGTTATTTATCCGATTCAACAGATCAACTATCTGGCCTCTGACCTGAGCATTGAAAAATTAACCTACTGTGGACAGACAGTTGATTTCACTGTTACTAATCGTGGAACACTTGATGTTAGCGATGTTGGTGTGGCTGTCGTGGTGAATGATCGCTTCGGTGATCATCGCTACCTGCGATTACCATGGCTAGCTGCAGGGGAACAAGAGAGCTTTTCTTTGGATTGGCCTTTGCTTAAAGGCCAGCACCGAGTCGAGGTGATCGCCGACCCAGAAGGTGACGTCCTCGAAGATCCAAAGCTTCTAGGGAATAACCGCATGAGTCTTCTTGTGAATATCAGTTCCAGTTGAAATGCCTTTGATCTTAGGTCGGACAAGGCGGCTCATTCTTTCATTGCTAATTCTCTTTTAAAGGATTTTGTTATTGGACGGTTTTGGCTGACTAGATGTTATGAGGGTTGGATTGGGGCACCCAGTTGAGTCAACACTAGTCGTTGCTTTCCTGGCTTGTTCTTTGGTGGTTAATCGTATGAGTTTGGCTATTAATTGTTTAAGGCGCTAGATGAAGCTTGGATTTGGCTTGATGTTATTGATTCATGGGTACAAGTGTTGTGTTTAGATAGCCCTCTAGTTCGCCCCTAGGCAAGACTTGGTTGGAAATGCCATCACCAATCGGTAGCAAGATCCCTGGTGAAAGCTCGACAAGCGGCATCCGATCCACGCGCATTACATTGCCGATTTTCTGAACGCAGAGAAGCTCAGTAACGCCGTCAATGTTTTGACGGCTATAGAGCTTGGCGTTGTTGATCTCGGCTAGTTTTGATGGGATGAACCCATGCTGAGCGACGACTTCAGTCAGCTTCATGAAGGCCCTCCTCTGCTCTGATCAACGGCGAAATGGTGTTCTTGATGTAATGAGTAAGGCGCGCTGTCTTCGCGAGCTGTTGTTTTGCATTGGCAGCATCGATTTCATCCCACAATGCAAGGCGAAGAGCATAAAGATCAATCACAGATGTGCAGCTGAGCTCTGATTTTGTTGGTGTTTGTAAAGTCATTGGTTACTCCTTGTTTGTTGTGAGCAGACGGAATTGCCAAGCAAGCAACAAACGAGCAGCTCCTCGCCCGTTGCTTGCTTCGTCTCATCGACGCTGTGGGCCTCTGCCCTCTTGTCGATGAATGAATTCTCTCTTAAAGAGTCGGTGTTGTATACCCTGTTAACCGTCATTCCTCTGCGGTTAGCCGTACTTAGTTAACTTCTCTGTTGGGTCTTGTTTATATTCTTGCAGTTGCGATCCCGTCGATACTTTTGGTCGACTGCTTTGCTTTTTGCTTGCTAGTTTTTGACAGCTGAGGTTTGCTTTTTGTCTGTGATCATTGGTTTCATTGCCTTTCCCGCCCGAATAGCAGGCTTCATTAACCGTTTCAAGCTTGAAGCTCTCTAGTTGATCTTGTGATCAGGCTATTAATTAATTTTCTTCAGTATCAAGCCCCAGCGCCTTGGCGAGCATGCGAGTGCTGAGTAGTTTTGGGAAGAGCAAGCTGGCGAGAATGATCGAGATCAAGGCTGTCATGAAGAAGGTGGTGACTTGCCCAACTGATCCTGCAAGGTAGATCTCCGCGTTCAGGAATGGCAGGTCAATCAGCGAGCCGATTGTGCCCCAAATCATTACCCAGGCAGCAACGTAGGCAATGCCAAACCAGTCTTTCTTTGTCATCAGTGTTGTTGCTGTCGCTCAAGAACTTATTGAACACTAACTCTTGTTCTGGAGTGTGGCGCCATTGATCTCTCTTCCTTGTTTTTATGTCGCAGGCAGGTGGCTTCATGCCTCAATTTTTCTCTAAACATTCTTTGGTGATCTGCTTTGATTTTAATTGGATCGGCCTGTAAATCCATGACCTTGGCATTGGTGTATTCCTCATTCTCTGCGCAAACGTCATTCCCCTGGATCGTTTCTTTTGCTTGTGTTTCTGTGATTGCGGCCTGCCATTGGCTGGCAGGTCTTATTGCCGCAAGACCCGAACGCGAGCAACAGCGTTGGGCCTCCATAGGAGGTGGTGCTGGAGTTGCCTATGTGTTTCTTCATCTCATGCCGGCGTTGTCTAGCGGTGGCAGTGAGCTCTCTGATGCGCCTGGCATGTTGACGTTTGTGCCGACGCCCATGGTTGAAGCCTTGCTGTTTTTAATCGCCTTGGTCGGCTTTGCATGTTTCTTCAGTATTGATGTTTTTGCAAGCCAGAGCAAAAAAACCGGATCTTGGGTTGCGATGTTGCATGGTCTTGCTTTTGCCTCCATAAATTATTTGTATGCCTACACCTTGCCTTCGCTAATCACAACAGGTCGAATGTATGGCCTGTTGTTCACGCTTGTGATCTCAGCACATGTGTTGTTGGCGGATCGCACGATGGCTTGTCGTCATCCCTTGGTCTATCGGCGTCGATATCGTTGGCTGGGAACTTCGGCTCTTGCGATTGGCTTCACCCATGCCGCCTTGTTTCATCCAGTCTCCGACCTCACTCTTGCTATGGCAACAGCTTTCCTTGGTGGCGGGTTGTTGATCTCGGTTTTTCGTGAGGAGATTCCTTCTTTCTCCTCGACACGGTTGTGGTGGTTTTTGGCTGGGATTTTCTTTATGAGTCTGTTGCTTTTGAAGACCATTAGTTTTCATGCACATTGAGAAAATATTGGCTTCAGTTCTATTCAGTTGTGGCGATGCTTTGAATGCAGGTCTGGCAATATGCTGGCTTTGAGGTTGCTAGATCTTGAATCTACTGGCTTG
>CATBLW010000034.1 GCA_949486985.1 Prochlorococcus marinus str. MIT 9215 | reverse complement strand
ATCTCTTCCGCCAGCTCCAGCACCTCGATGAGTCGGGTAGCGCCGAGCGACAGGCTGCCCGACTGAAACGGCAGAAAAAGAGCAGCGGGGAGATCCTCACCACATTTTTGGCTTACAAGCTCGATCATGCTGCCGACAAGATGGCGTTGGGAATCGCGATTGGCGATCCGCTCACCCTCCAGCATGAACCGGACAATCAGTGGGATTCCAATGCGGTGAAGGTGTTCTGGCAGGAGCAGTGGATTGGCTATCTGCCTAAGGACATGGCTGCCCTGGTGTCTGCAGAGGTGCCAGAAGCTGCCACAGGGCTGGACGCCGTGGTTACCGGATTGACCACGACATCAAAGCGGGATGCCTTCCGGCTTCAGATCTCGATTCCGATCCCCAAGGCCTGCCGCCGGCTGCGGGAGCTGGGGGTGTCCAGTGCTTTCGCTTGGGATTTCGATCGCACCACGGGCCCAGACAAACTGCGTCTGGTGGTGAACTGCACTGAAACGGCATTTCGTGAGCTCCAGCAGTTGCTCGGCGCCAGCTACGAAGTAAGCAAATGCGGCTACAGCTATTACCCAAGCCAAGACGGCCGCCACTACCCCTGGTATCTCAGCCTGACCGATCGAAGCGGTCAGGCGCCAAGTAATCACAGCGATGTTGAGCAACAAATCCGATCACTGTTTGGAGTTCCAAGTGAGTCCACTCGATCACGACAGCGTTTGGAGCGTCTGAAGGATCTAGAAGAACAGCAGGAGCTGATCAGTCAGCGGCTTCAGGTGAGTCGAGCTGAGGAAAGACGGCTTCGTCGTGAATTTGATTCCAACAATGTGGCTTTGAAACGCCGGGCTGAACGGGCTTTTAAGCGGAGTGACCAAGCCATTGAACTCGCTGAGGCTGTTGAAAGTGAACTACGCCAAGAACTCGACCTTCAGGAAAAAGAATTGAAACTTGTTCTTGCTGAAAATAAGGCCCTCGATGATCAACTTGCACAGAGTGTTTCTAAACTTGAGGCAAGTCAGCTTCAGTTGGACTATTTTCAGCAAATTTGTACTTCCGATCCTATCGAATCAGGCGCTATTTATACACCTTGGGACGAAGCTAGTGGGGGAGCAACCCCTGAGATTGCGGATCGTTTGCTGATGAGCTTGAAAAGCCTCGCTCGTATGGTTCGGCTTAAACCTCTTCAGTGCCTGGAATTGGTCAGTGAAGAACTTTGTCCTGATCGATTGCTTGTTCTGGACAGTGCTTGGAGTTCTGCTGAACAAGCTAAAGGCTTTGAAAATAGTGATCAATTATTTGAATTGCTTTGGTTGCTTGCTACACGTTTTGCTGAACTAAAAGAGGAAGGTTTTCCTGATCGAGTTGCTGGTCAAGTTTTTGGATCTAGCTATGCACCTCGAGAGTCGCAAACTATTGAGCGTCATAAGCGTGCACGTGAAGAGCGAACATTTACATATAATGGAAAGGCAGTAGAGATGTGGCAACACTTAAAAATAGGTGCAAAGGATTCGGCTAATCGTACTTTGCGTATTCATTTTGTATGGGATTCCAGCCTTAACCAAGTAGTAATTGGTCATTGCGGCAAGCATCTTCATAACCCCAATCACTAAATCTTGTGTTTT
>CATBLW010000033.1 GCA_949486985.1 Prochlorococcus marinus str. MIT 9215 | reverse complement strand
TGGGCCTGTAAAGCCGCCATCGGCCACTCAGGCGGCATCTCGCTACCAACCACACTCGCCAAATAAGACTCCACCTTCAGATGGTTGACGACCTGCAATCCCGCAGCACCAGAACGCACCCGCAATTCCCCGCGATAGCGACGACTGCCCAGCCAAATCCCTCGCGGATCATTGCTACGAACGCGTAATTCGCCTTGCAGAGAGCGCCCTCCAAGCCCCCCAGAACGGCTCTCAACGATCAACCGCTGCCTGCCAGGTTGCTTGCGTACACGGAAAGCCTTAAGACGCTGCTCGCCAGCTCCTAAGCCGATCACCAAGAGAGGTTGATCACCGTCTGCGCGAAAGCGCAACGCCTTGGCTTCCTTCACCAAGACGCGCATCATTGGTTCTTGAGCGGCAATCACCTCAACGGCAGGCATCACAGCCGTCAGCGTCAAGCCGCCGATCAGCCCCAAAGCCAACAACCGCGATGGTTGCCCCACAGAACTTGAGCAAAAAGGCAATTCAGTTTGCCGCTTTCGCAGCAATCAGGCCAGTGGTCACCCAAGCCATGGCAGCATGACCAAGAAGAGTGCAAGGCCGTGCAGGTCACCTTTCTCGGCACCAGCTCGGGCGTCCCAACACGAGCCCGCAACGTCTCCGCCGTGGCCCTTCGGCTGCCTCAACGCGCTGAGATGTGGTTGTTTGATTGCGGCGAAGGAACGCAACATCAGTTTTTAAGAAGCGATCTGCGCCTATCGCAACTGAGGCGCGTCTTCGTGACCCACATGCATGGTGACCATGTCTTTGGCCTTCCAGGCTTGTTGGCAAGCCTTGGCCTGGCTGGCAACAGCAGCGGCGTTGATCTGTATGGCCCCGATCCTCTTGAGGCCTATCTGCAGGGGGTTCTCTCCAATAGCTCCACCAGGATCGGCTACCCGCTGAAAGTGCATCGGGTGCGAGAAGCCGCTGAGCAGCAAATGGTTCTTTGGGAAGACAACGACCTTGTGGTTCGTTGTACCCCGCTGAAACACCGGGTACCGAGCTATGCCTACCGAGTGGATCAAAAGCCGCGACCGGGCCGTTTCAAGCTTGAACACGCCAAGGCGATGGGTATTCCTCCTGGCCCCGTGTATGCCGCTCTGCAACGCGGCGAACAAGTCAGCCTTGATGATGGCCGCATCGTTGATGGCCGGGAGTTCTGTGGACCACCTCGCCCTGGGGTCAGCGTTGTTTATTGCACGGACACGGTGTTCTCTGAGGCTGCAGTCGCCTTAGCCAAAGGCGCCGACCTTTTGATCCATGAAGCCACCTTTGCCCATAGAGAGGCCGACATGGCTTATCAGCGGCAGCACTCCACCAGCACCATGGCAGCACAGACAGCAGCGGAAGCCGGGGTGGGGCAATTGGTGCTGACCCACCTCAGCCCTCGCTACGCACCAGGCAATCCAGTCACCCAAGACGACCTACTGAAAGAAGCACAGGCAATCTTTCCAAACACGCGTTTAGCCAAGGATTTCCTCAGTTTTGAAGTAACAGCAAGCTGCAACAGTTCTTGATCACAGGCAGAAGGGCTCCCGCTCCGTGATACAAGAGCTTGTTGCTTCCATCAGTCTCTGACGTACCTCATGAGCCCTCTTCTTGCATCCTTGGGACGATCCCTGGGCCGCCTAATGATTGCTATCACTGTGATTATTGGTCTAAGCGTCGCCTCCCCAGCCAATGCGGACAACTGGGATGCAGAGTCCCTAACCATCAAGAGCAACCCAGAAGGAGCCTTGGTCACCTTCAGCGAAAAGGACGTCAAGGCTGGGCGTAAATCCTTCAACCAAAGCTGCGGCGCATGCCATTCAGGCGGCATCACAAAAACCAATCACAACATTGGACTCGACCCCGAGACCCTTGCCCTAGCGGCACCAGCAAGGGACAACGTTGAAGCGTTGGTTGATTTCATGAAAGAGCCAACCTCCTTCGACGGCGTCTACAGCCTTTCGGAGAGTCATCCAAGCCAACTAAATACAGATATTTTCTATGAAATGCGTGATCTCAATGATGATGATCTTGAGCATATCGCCGCCTACATCCTTACAGCACCAAGCGTTCAGGGCATGCAGTGGGGCGGCGGCAAGATTTACTGGTGATCCAGGGATCTATTGGGAATAAGGCACGAAATCTCTTTAATTTACAAACCCAATCAAGCCGCTTCGATCTCAATCTCTGAGTGGCTTGATTGATTAACTATCATCAGAGAATCAGGCATGACATTGTCAGGATTCCTTGAACGTGGATGACGGCTATACCACCACTCCTGCAACTCAGATGCCAGGCCAAATGAGAACAACGTCAACACAGTGGTTGTCGGCTTAGAACCAGGCTGCAAAAGCTCCACCGCATAAGAGTGGCAACGCCGAGCGGCAATATCAGCCACAAAACGACTGCCAATACGCCGCCAACTCGGTTCTTTGCGTCGCCAGGCCAAGCGACAACATGGCCAAGGCAGCTCTTCTCGATCAAACAAGCGGCAACAAGGGCCGATCACACGAAAGCTGTATTGCCCGCCAGGGCTGACATGGATGCTGCCGTGCTCCAACAAAATATCAACGTCGGGTCGAGTAGAGGCCAAGGGAGTCACAGACAGAACAAAATGCTCTCAGCAACCCTGACAGCAAAAAACCACCCGTTGAGGGTGGCTGATGGTATCGCGATTCGCAAGGCCGAAGGTTAAAAGCAGCCTGCGGAAATCGAGGCCGAGCTCAATAAAGCTCTTCCTCCGCATGAGTCTTAATCGTGCAATCAGACTTGGGATAAGCGACGCAAGTCAACACGAAGCCAGCTTCGAGCTGATCGTCATCAAGGAAGCTCTGATCAGACTGGTCAACAGAACCAGCCGTGATCTTGCCCGCACAGGTAGAGCACGCCCCTGCACGACAGGAATAAGGCAAGTCGATGCCCTGCTCTTCAGCAGCGTCGAGAATGTACTGGTCATCAGGAACTTCGATGGTCTGATTAAGACCCTCGC
>CATBLW010000032.1 GCA_949486985.1 Prochlorococcus marinus str. MIT 9215 | reverse complement strand
GCAGTGGGTGGCTACAGCCACATCCCTGGAGGCTGGGAGGATTTTGATTTCTGGTGCAAGCTCATCGAAGCTGAATGGCATGGCGTGCTGTATCCGCAGCCCCTGGCCACTTACACCCAGCACGGCAGCTCCATGCTGCAAAGCCAAACCAATCAACGCCAACGCAAACTCAGCCGTCTGCTTCAGCAACGCCATCCATGGCTGCAACTGGCTTTTGCTGCTGAGAACCGCTGATGCCACCTATGCAACCCGTTCGCGCTCTGATCAACTCTGCTCTCGGGCAACGCATCAAGCCCTTCGGACGCAGAATTGCGAGTCGGCTCGTGATCACCCTTGGAATGGTGGTGCAGCAAGGAGCACAAAGCCACGATCCCTCCAAACCCACAGCGGTGGTGGCGAGCCATGAAGCATCTACCACCGGCGCCCCGATCTTGGCCCTCAACCTCGCGCAGCAGCTGAGTTCAACGCACAACGTGGTTGTGCTGCTCCTGAGAGGAGGAGCCCTCAAGCAACAATTCAAAGACTCCGGCACGGCCTGCATCCAAGCGAGATTCGGATTGGCAAACCGCAGACTGCTCCGAAAAGCTCTGCACAAGGCTTCACCCAAAGCAAAGCCATCGTTTGCTCTTGTGAACTCAGTGGTTTCTGCGCCGCTTTTGGAGCCTTTGCGTGGAGAGGGGATCCCCTGCCTGTCTCTTGTGCATGAATTCGTGACCTACATCAAGCCACTGGATGTGTTCACGGAAGTCGGACTTTGGTCATCCCGCGTGGTGTGTTCCACACCACTCACCTGGAGCGATATTTTGCGCAGTTGTCCTCACTTGCAGGGCGTCCAGGTGAGCGTGCTTCCCCAAGGGCGCTGTCAACTGCCTGAATCCAGAGGATCGGAATCAAGACTTGCATCCCCAGAGCTAAAGAACGATGAAACAACAGCATTTTTAAATCGCTTACCCAAAAGAACACATCTCGTACTGGGCGCCGGTGCCGTTCAAATCCGCAAAGGGGTAGATCTCTTCATTGCCATTGCTGAGCAAATTCGCCGACAGGCACCTGAGCTCGACGTGCAGTTCGCCTGGATCGGAAGCGGTTACAACCCCGAGCATGACTTGAATGTCTCGATCTGGTTGAAAGACCAAATCAGCCGCAGTGGCCTCGACGAACATCTGGTCATGCTCGATGAATCACCGGCCTACCACGACTTGATCGAGCGCAGCGATCTCTTCGTCGTGAGCTCACGCCTGGATCCTTTGCCCAATGTGGCCATCGACGCCATGCAGGCGAGCAAACCGGTGCTCTGCTTTGACAAAGCTTGCGGTATCGCCAACCTGCTGGAAGAGCAGCCAACCCTTCATACCGCTGGAGTAGCCGAATACTTCAACTGCACATCAATGGCCAGCAAAGCTGTAGCCCTGCTTCGTTCACCAGCGCGATTAAAGGAGATAGCAGAGCTAACGAAGCAGCAAGCAGAACGATGGTTCCACATGCCCACTTACATCAACAATCTGATCAACCTGGCGAACATCTGCAATACCGCAGTTCATCAAGAAGAGGTCGATGTTCAGACACTCTGTGATCAACAGCTGGTCGATCCCGGCTTTGCCTTCCCAGGTCAACTACTAAGAAAACGAGCTCTCAATCAGCGTTACCTGCTGAGCTGGCGGAACAACATCCGCCCACGAAAGCCATTTCCGGGGTTCCATCCTGGGATTTATCGAAATCAACAGCTTCGATCAGATTCGCTCCATGACCCTTTGGTTCACTGGCATGAACAGGGACGACCTTCAGGCCCCTGGCTTGTTCCACTCATTCAAGCAACTCAGACCATCAAGGACCTACCGGACTCGAGCACGGTCGCACTGCACATTCACGTGTTTTACCCCGACCTACTTGATCCGATCTTGGAACGATTGGCTCAAAACAAGATGCAACCAGATCTATTCATCAGCTTCAGTGATGCAAGCAGTGAAGCAGAAATTGTTCGGATTTTGGCCACACACAAACGAGACGCCAGCCTCCACCGTGTACCCAATCGTGGACGCGATATCGGGCCCCTCCTGAGTGAACTGGGACAAACACTCGATCGCAATTACCTGATCCATGGACACCTGCACACCAAAAAAAGTGTGTTGGTTAATGGTGGTACCGCCGCCAGATGGCGCGAGTTTCTTTTGACGAATCTTCTGGGGAATCGCGATCAACCCATGGCCGATGCCATCATCTCAAGCATTCACAATGATCCTGATCTGGGCCTTGTCTTCCCCGATGATCCGGGCTGCCTCGGGTGGACAGAGAATCGTCAACACGCCGATGCTCTTGCTTCACGCCTACAGTTGCATCCACTTCCTGATGCCATCAACTTCCCAGTAGGGACGATGTTCTGGGCTCGTCAGGGTGCCCTTAGCAATCTCTACAACCTTGGACTTTCATGGGGAGATTATCCCGACGAACCAATCGGCTACGACGGCACAATGTTGCACGCCATTGAACGACTATTACCCCAAATCTGCATCGCTAATGGCAAGCGCTATTCCATGACCCACATGCCTGGCATTAGCCGTTAAGACTGTCACAAAGTCGCCTTAAACCTTCCGCCACAGGAATCTGCGGCTTCCAATCCAGCACACGCATTGCCCTATCAATGCAAAGAACATTTGTCGGAACATCGCAGCCTCTCGGTGGCAGATACTCCACCTCCAGAGACCTCTTTAACTGACGTTCCAACAAGACGATTAATTGATTCAGACTGATGCCCTGACCTGAGCCAATATTGAAGAGAGTCTCTTCACCTTGATACGCCACTGCCGCAAGCAAAGCAGCAACCACATCAGCCACGTTGAGAAAGTCACGCACTGTCGTTCCATCGCCCCAGATCTGAAGCGGTTCATGGCGCAGAGCTTTCCCTAAAAACACAGGCACAACACCTTGGGCGGCATCAAGCCGTTGGCGTGGCCCAAATGGATTGGCGACTCGCAAAATCAGACCATCTAGACCATGCAATTGACGATAAAGAGCCACATATTTCTCAATAGCAAGCTTGGTAATTCCATAGGAACAAATCGGATTGGTGGGATGTGTTTCAGGGATTGGAACGGCGCAAGGAATCCCATAAACCGTTCCACCCGATGAGACCATGACCAAG
>CATBLW010000031.1 GCA_949486985.1 Prochlorococcus marinus str. MIT 9215 | reverse complement strand
TTGCATCCATTCAGTTGCGCTCTTCTAATGCAATTTATGCATAAGTCCTGTGTGCTGTGTCCTTGTTACATATGTGGCGATAGGATCCTAAATGTTTTGCAATCATTAATCCTAGATTGATCATTCTTTGACTAAGATCATGTGAATGGTTTGTTTCATCCACACCGCCGACTGGCAGATCGGTAAGCCCTATCGCCGCATCGCTGACGAGCAGAAGCGCTTCAAGTTGCAGCAAGAGCGGCTGAATGCCATCGGCCGGATTCGAGACGCTGCACGTATCCAGGGTGCTGCTTTTGTGGTTGTGGCCGGCGACCTATTTGATTCCCCTACGCCTTCAACCACTGCGGTTCTGGAAGTGCTTGAGGCCATTGGCGAGATGGAGATCCCGGTTCTGGTAATCCCAGGAAACCATGACCATGGCGCCTTGGGTACTGTCTGGCATCGCGAGGATTTTCAGCGGCATCAGAGACAGATGGCGTCCAATCTTCAGCTACTGCTCGAGCGAGAGCCGGTTGAGCTGGATCAAGCGGTGCTGCTGCCCTGCCCTTTGCTGCGCAACCAAGACAGCAGCGATCCAACGCTCTGGCTCCGCTCCCTTGATTGGGGAGCCCTAGATGTCAGTAAGCCTCGGGTCGTTCTGGCCCACGGCGGAGTGCATAGCTTTGGCGGCCGTGAATACGGGAGCGATGACGAGGCACAAGCAGGCGCTAACAACTTGATCGATCTCGATGCCCTTCCGCAGCATGAGATCGACTACATCGCCCTCGGCGATTGGCACAACCTCAAGCAGGTTTCAGAGAAGGCCTGGTATTCGGGAACCCCAGAGCCTGATCGTTTTGATCAGGGGGAAGGCAACGAGCGCGGTCAGGTTCTCTCGATTGATGTGAGCCGTGGCGCAGCCCCCGATGTGCAGACGATTCCCACAGGCCGCATCCGCTGGCACAACATCCGTTGTCGTTTCAACAGCGATGACGATCTCGATCGCTTTGAGCGGCAGGTGGAGGAGCTCACTGCTGGCCGCGTTGCCCGTGACTTGTTGCGCGTTGAAGTGAGCGGCAGCCTCAGCCTCGCTGGCCATCGCCGTTACGACCAGCTGATGACCGACTTAGAAAGCCGCTTACTCAGGCTCCGCCTCAAGGGTGAGTGCCAGCAAGCACCAGAAGAATCGGAACTGGAGCAACTCACAGGCCGAATCGAAGATCCCTTAATCGCCCGCGTTGCCGAACAATTGCAGAGCCGACTGCAACGGGACGATGACCCTGACTCAGAGCAAGACGCCCTCACCCGCACGGCTCTCTGCGAATTGTTTCGGTTCACCACCCTCTGATCAGCATGCGACTTCTCAACTGCCAACTGCAGAACGTGAGACTCCATGGCGATCTCAGCCTTGAGTTCTCACCGGGCATCACCCTGATCGGCGGTGCCAACGAATCCGGGAAAAGCACCTTGGTGGAAGCCTTGCACCGGGCTTTGTTCCTGAAGGCAACAGCAAGCGGAACGCCTGTGGAGGCACTGCGCTCTCGGCTACATCTCGGACACCCCACCGTCACTGTTGG
>CATBLW010000030.1 GCA_949486985.1 Prochlorococcus marinus str. MIT 9215 | reverse complement strand
TCTTTCAACGGAGAGGGAGGGATTCGAACCCTCGACAAGAGTTGCCTCCTGTAACTCCTTAGCAGGGAGCCGCCTTCAACCACTCGGCCACCTCTCCAGCGGCTTTCACACCTTACCAACAGCCCTGTCACTTTGTTCGCGTATGGCGATCTCAGGTAACCAGCCGAGGGAGTCGATGCTTAAAGCTGCAGAGCACCTCCCAGGGGATCGATTCGCTGATCAGATTGCTCCACTCTTTTGGAGTGATGGAGGCCTCGCCATCTTGGCCAAGCAGGGTCACCACGCTGCCGATATTGATGTCTGGATGATCTGTGGCATCAAGCATCAGTTGGTCCATGGTGATCGCACCCACCTGGGGTAAGCGTTGCCCGTTAATCAGCGCTTCGATGCGGCCAGAAAGTGCTCTGCTGACGCCATCGGCATAACCAATCGATACCACGGCCAATCGGCTGGGGCGCTTGGTGATGAAGCGATGGCCGTAGCTCACGGCTACTCCTGCGGGAACATCACGCATCAGGGTGACCCTCGCTTTCACCGCCAAGGCTGGATGCAGCTGGATCTCCCCATCCCATTGGTCAAATGGATTGTGGCCATAGAGAGCCAGGCCAACGCGAACCATGTCGTAGTGCAGGTTGCGATCACGCAGGGTGCCTGCCGAGTTGGCCAAGTGACGACAGCAATGATCAATTGTGGTTGGTATGGACCGCAGCACAGTCTCAAAACGCTCTTGCTGCAGTGTTGTTATCGCAGCAGCTTCTCCGTGGCGATCGCCGTCAGCCATGGCCAGATGGCTGTAGATCCCGTTCAGGTTGAGATGATTCAGGTGACCAATATCTTCGATCAGCCTTGGTGCGCTCTGAAAGTCGCAGCCGAGGCGTGACATGCCTGTATCAACTTTCAGTTGAACATTGAATTGTCTACCGCTGCCATCAGCGAGGTTCTGGCAGAGCAGTGCTTCCCGCATGCTGCTGAGGGTGGGAATCAGCTGCCAATCAAGACAAGCCCGAAGCTCTTCGACATGGCTGAGATTGCCGAGCACCAAGATGGGTGCATCAAGACCAGCCTGGCGGAGCTCTAGCCCCTCCTGAAGAGTGGCGATGCCAAGGCTGCTCGCTCCTCCGCGAAGGGCGGCTCTGGCCACAGTTTCGGCACCATGCCCATAGCCATCGGCCTTGACCACGGCCATCAGTTGGCAGCCTTTAGCCAGCCAACCTTTCAAGCTTTTTGCATTGGCCTCAATGGCAGCGGGATTGACTTCCAGCCAAGCCCGTTGGCGTGGATCGGCTTGAGGCACCACCTTTGGGCTCTGCCCTCTGGGCAGATCAGTTGGAGTTGCGATCAGATTTCGCATGGCCGCAGGGTAGGCATTGGTGTGCCGTCAAGCGTGTTCTGCCATTAGCATGCCGCGTAAATACGGGGCTGGCATGGGCCAGGTTCTTGTTCTCAATGCGTCCTACGAGCCGCTGAACATCACCACCTGGCGGCGCGCCATGGTGATGATGTTGAAGGGCAAGGCTGAGAGTCTGGAGGAGGACTCCAGTCGCAAGATTCGTGAGGACACGATGTTGCCTACGGTGATTCGCTTGCGGACGTTTGTGCGCGTGCCCTTTCGGCCTATGCCGTTGACGCGTCGCAATCTGTTTCAGCGTGATGGTCACTGTTGTCAATACTGCGGCTATCGCGGAGACACGCTCTCCATCGACCATGTGATTCCTCGTAGCCGTGGAGGGAGCGATTCATGGGAAAATGTCACGACTGCTTGCTTGCCGTGCAACGTGCATAAGGGCAATCGCACGCCGCAAGAAGCGGAGATGCCCTTGCAAAGAGTGCCCCGCAGACCTTTAAACAGCCTTAGCTTTGAAGCGATTAGGCGGATCAATTCTGGTGGCCATAGCCAGTGGGCGAAGTATGTGATCGGTTGGCGTTGAACCTTTCGTGCCAACCGCAACCGTTCAGTCCTCGTTTTGTTGACTGATCTCTTCCATCTGACGGCGCTGCTCTTCGGCGATACAAGCTCCGATGATGTCCTCAAGCTGGCCTTCCAGGATTGGTTCCAGGGAAAAGTTGCGTCCGAGTCGATGATCAGTGGTGCGGTTGTCCTTGTAGTTGTAGGTCCGAATTTTTTCGCTTCGATCGCCACTGCCGACTTGGGCCCGTCGAGCAGAACTTTCCCTGGCGTTGGCTTCGGCAATTTGCCGCTCTAGCAGCTTGGCGCGCAGAATCTCCATGGCACGCTCTCGGTTTTGCAGTTGTGAGCGCTCTTGGGTGCAGAACACTCTGATGCCTGTGGGCTTGTGGAGGAGATCAACCGCTGTTTCCACTTTGTTCACGTTTTGTCCGCCCGCACCACCGGAACGAGCCGTGCTGACTTCGATATCAGTGGATTCGATTTGAACTTCCACGGGATCAGCCTCTGGCATTACGGCCACTGTTGCGGTGGAGGTATGCACACGTCCTTGGGATTCAGTGGTTGGGACGCGTTGAACCCGATGCACGCCGGCTTCGAATTTCAATTGACTGAAGACAGCGCCGCCTTTTACCGAAAGGATCAGTTCCCGGAAGCCACCAAGATCAGCTTCTGTGGCACTCATTGGTTGGACTGACCAGCCCACACGCTGACCGAAACGCTCATACATGCGAGCGAGATCACCAGCCCACAGACAAGCTTCCTCTCCTCCGGCGCCAGCACGGATCTCCAGCATCACACTGCGGTCATCTCGAGGGTCTCGCGGTAACAGGGCAAGAGTGAGGCGCTGCAAGAGATCTGCCATGCGGCATTCAAGTTGCTCGAGCTCCTCCTGTGCCAAAGATTCCATGTCTTGATCCCCTCTGCTGTCGCGCAGCAGTTCACGGGCCTGCTGCGTCTGCTGCTCAACGCTTTGGAGGTCCTCGTAATCCAAAACGAGGGGTTCAAGCCGTGCTCGTTCTCGGGCAATATTTTCTAGACGTTTTGGATCTACCGCAACATCAGGATCTGCCAGTTGCCTCTCAAGACTTCGGAAACTGGTCCTTGCGGCCTCAAGTTGTGAGATCAGGTTGGAAGAGTCCATCTCGATCACGGCATGATCCCGATTGCATCAGGCATGGCACGAGATCTCACTGATTGAATTGTTAGTGGATCAGTCTTCTTTGCTTGCTTTGGGTTCTTCTTTGGGTTCTGTTTTGGTTGCGCTTGGCTCTTCTGTTTTGCTTTTCTTGGCAGCAGGCTTTTTCTCATCGGCGTCGGTTTGAGCATCTGCACCGGCCATGCCGTACTTGCGCATGAAGCGATCCACCCGGCCTTCGGTATCAAGGATCTTCTGGGTGCCAGTAAAGAAGGGGTGATTGCCACTCCAAACGTCCACGTGGAGCTCTGGCTTGGTGGAGCCGGTGGTCATCACCACCTCTCCATTGCAAATCACTTTGGATTCTGGATACCAGGTTGGATGGATATCGGGCTTAGGCATGGGAGGGAATGATGACGTTGAAGAGCCAGAGGGTTCGTAGGGCTCAGCGCTTGGAGAACTGAGGGGCTTTGCGGGCTTTTTTGAGTCCGTATTTGCGACGTTCTTTCGCCCGTGGGTCTCGGCTCAGATGGCCTTCTGTCTTAAGTGGTTTGCGGTTGTCTGCAGATAGCTCACACAAGGCTCGAGCTGCGCCTTGCTTGATCGCATCAGACTGACCAGTGAGGCCACCACCATGAACATTCACGAGAATGTCGTACTCCTCGTTTAGGCCAAGGGTTTGGAGAGGTGCCTTGACAGCAGCGATGTAGGCAGGGTTGAAATTCAGGTAATGATCACCAGGGCGTCCATTAATGGTGATGGCGCCTTTCCCAGGGACGAGACGAACTCTTGCAACTGAGGTTTTGCGGCGGCCGGTACCCCAATAGACAACGCTGTTATTTGAGCTGCTCATTTGGCGGAAGCGGCGGGATCAATCTTGATGGTTTTGGGCTGCTGGGCATCATGAGGATGTTCAGTGCCTTTGTAGACCTTGAGCTTGCGGAACAACTGACGGCCTAGGGCGTTGTGGGGAAGCATCCCTTTGATCGCTTTTTCCACGATTCGCTCAGGGATACGTTCTTGTAAAGCCTCGAAGGTTTCAACTTTCATCCCTCCAGGACGACCAGAATGTCGGCGGTAGAGCTTCTGCTGAGCCTTATTACCGCTAACGCAAATTTTCTCTGCATTAACGACAACAACGAAGTCACCTGTGTCCAGATGAGGAGTGAACGTGGGCTTGTTCTTCCCACGCAGAATGGAAGCCACTTCACTGGCCAATCTGCCAAGAGTTTGATTCTCAGCGTCCACCAGATACCACTGGCGGTCAATTGAATCAATAGATGGGACGGAGGTCTTGTTCATCGCGGCTGCATGCCGGTTCGGAGTTGCACTATCGCGAGCGACAGGGCTGGGCAGTGAGCATCAGGACCAATCCAATCGGTCTGAGCCTGATCAAGCTCGAAGGACGAGCTTACTCTTTCGTGGGGGCTAATCCAAATCGGATCATTCACGAAAGCGTTGCGGAACCAATTACGTGCTTCGGAGATGAACACCGAGGCTTTGTTTAGCCGAATCCTGGCGCCGAAGGAGGATCCAATGGAGGATCGCTCGTGGCTAGGGAGTACCGCGGTTGAGAATCGTACCACCCACCCTTAGAGAAAATGGGCTCTGAATAACCAGCCCTCAGCATGCAGAGCCCTTTTGCTGGAGCAGATTCTCTAACTTCATCGCGCCGTCGTTCCTGCCAGCGGCGTTGGAAGGTTTGGAGATTAAGACGGTGCTCTCCTAAGGCCACGAGTTGGCCCATCAGCAATCTCACCATGCCGTAGAGAAAGCCGCTGGCCTGGATCTCAACGACTAATAAATCCCCATGCCTTTCAATGTCCACATCCTGAACTGTGGTGAAGGCGTGTGGCCGATTACTGCCCGCCCGTTGGAAAGCAGTCAAGTCATGAAGTCCCAAAAGCCCTTCCAGGGCCTCTCTCATCACGATTTCATCAAGTAGCACGTGATAGCGATGCCAACTCCAAGGAGCCAGGAACAAATTGGGACGCCGACCGTTATAGATCGTGTATCGGTATCGCCTGTAGGTCGCGGAGTGACAGGCGTGCCAATGGCTAGGGCGTGCGACCGCTTCCCTGACTCGGATTGTGCTGGGTAGTCGGCCATTGAGTGCTGCGGCCCATCGCTCGGCGGGAATCGGGCCGCAACAGTCGAAGTGCACCACTTGGCCTGCCGCGTGCACACCAGCATCTGTCCGCCCTGCTGCGATGGCCTTGATGGGTCGGAGTGGATCAAGCTGGCAGATCGCATCTTCAAGCTCACCCTGCACGCTGACGCCCTGCCGTTGACGCTGCCAGCCGCAATAACCTGATCCCTCGTACTGCAAGCTGATCGCGATCCGGCGTAGCAACGAATCGTCAGTGGCGCCGGATGAGCTTTTCATGGACATGGCTGAAGAACTCAGCATGTCGGAAGGCAATCTTTAGCTTTCAGACAAGCTCGATGATGGCCATCTCAGCATTGTCTCCGCGGCGCGGCACTGTTCTGATGATCCTTGTGTAGCCACCACGGCGATCGCCATAGCGCTCCTGGGCTTTGTCGAAAAGAGTATGAACCAGGCTCTTTTCGTAGATATATCCGATGGCGCGTCGACGTGACGCAAGGCTTCCTTCTTTCGCCAACGTGATCATGCGCTCTGCTTCATTGCGCAACGCTTTGGCCCGGGCCTTGGTCGTGGTTACACGACCTTCGCGGATCAACTGAGTTGTTAGTCCGCGCAGCAAAGCTTTGCGTTGATCGGCAGGGCGTCCCAGCTCGGGGACTCGACATTGGTGACGCATGGTTCTTGGTGTGTCTGGGTCGGAACAGGATCAACTCAGGCGGTTGTTCGGCTCTGAGGTATGGAGATGCCGATGCGCTCGAGAGCTTCGATGACTTCGTCGGCAGATTTAGAACCGAAGTTCTTGATCTCAAGGAGGTCTTCGTAGCTGAAGCCCATCAGGTCAGAAACGGAGTTGACTTGGGCTCTCTTGAGGCAGTTATAGGCTCGCACTGAGAGGTTCAGTTCCTCAAGAGGAATCTGTGCTTCTGCAGAGGGCTCAGGCTCGATGCCTGGCTCTTCCACCATGGTGACGGTGGCGAGTGGCTGGAAGAGCTCGATCAGTTGGTTGGCTGATTCGGCAAGTGCGTCGTCAGGCGTTGTTGAGCCATCGGTTACAACTTCCATCCGCAGCCTTTCGCGGGTTGAACCGCCTTCGGCTACTGCCGTTTCGTCGATCGTGAAGTTCACGCGACGAACAGGCATGAAGACGGCATCGATTTGCAGTAAATCAATGGCATTGGTGTCTTCATTGTGGCGCTCCACAGGCCTATAGCCGATGCCACGCTCAACATGAAGCTCAAGCTCAAGGCTGTGACCTTCATGAACGGTGGCGATGATTCTTTCTCCATCGACGACCTGAACTTGGGAAGAGAACTGCAGGTCTTTGGCCTTAACTTCAGCAGGTCCGGAAACCACAAGGCGACCGATTTCAGTTTCGCTGCTGCGGCTGTTGACAGAAAGCTGTTTGCAGTTGAGGAGAATGTCGAGGACATCCTCTCGTACTCCAGGGATGGTGGCGTATTCGTGGTTGACACCAGCGATGCGAACGGCTGTGACAGCGCTGCCCTCAAGGCCGCCCATTAACACACGCCGCAGAGAATTGCCCAGCGTGGTCGCCTGGCCGCGTTCAAGCGGGCCGATGAGAAACACGCCTGTTTGAGCGCGATCATCCGCGATTTGATGCTCGATCCGGTCGATCTGATACTGCAGCACGGTCTGAAGCGGGGGGGAGTGGAACAGGGATGAAGCGCGATCAGACGCGACGGCGTTTAGGCCGACGGCAACCGTTATGGGGAATAGGAGTGACGTCTCTGATCAAAGTGATTTCAAGACCGGCCACTTGTAGGGCTCGAATGGCGGTTTCACGGCCTGAGCCTGGACCGCGAACCAAGACCTCGATCTGACGCATGCCTTGTTCAAGTGCACGCCTGGCGGCAGCTTCCGCTGCTGTTTGGGCTGCGAAAGGAGTCCCTTTCCGTGCACCCTTGAAGCCACTGGCTCCAGCTGATGACCAGGAGATGACTTCTCCAGAGCTATCTGTAATCGAAACGATCGTGTTATTGAACGTGCTCTGGATGTGAGCGACGCCATTTGGAACGTTGCGCTTGGCCTTTTTGGGGCCTGATTTTTTAGCTGGCTTGGCCATGGGCCGGTGCGATACGAGGTGGGAATGGTTTGCCTATTAAGGCTGATGGAGGTGATGCTTACTTCTTCTTGCCAGCAACAGTCTTGCGGGCTCCGCGACGAGTGCGAGCATTTGTGCGGGTGCGTTGACCGCGCACGGGCAAACTCATGCGGTGACGACGACCTCTTAGACAGCCAATATCCTGAAGGCGTTTTAGGGCCATACCCTCTTGGCGCCTGAGGTCTCCCTCAATCGTCAAGCCTTCTATGGCTGTGCGTATTTTTTGCACATCACCATCTTCCAGATCCTTGACTCTGATATCTGGATTGACCCCAGATTTTGTCAGAATCGTTTTGGCTCGAGTTGGGCCAATTCCGTAGATGTATGTGAGGGCAACTTCAATCCGCTTTTCGCGGGGAATGTCGACGCCAGCAATCCTTGCCACTGAGCACTAAATCGAGAAGGGACGGTGACCACCAAAGGCGGTGATGAGAATTTGGTTGAGCTCGATAACTAGATCGAGAACCATCAAAGAAATATCAGGAACTAGCCCTGACGCTGCTTGTGCTTGGGAGTGGTTTTACAGATGACCATCACCTTGCCGCGGCGTTTGATAACACGGCACTTCTCGCACATTTTCTTGACCGATGCGCGCACCTTCATGGGGTGTGGCTCTCCAAATTTCCAAACAACTACCTTAACACGCTGTTCAATTCAAGGATTTCTCGATACGAGAGCAGATCTCTTCGACACTTCCTTGTGCTTCCACTGATGTGAGCAGTCCTTGCTGGCGATAGTGATCGATCAGGGGGGCGGTTTTCTCTCGGTAGATCTCCAATCTGTTGCGAATCACGGCTTCGTTGTCATCCGCTCTGCCACGAGCCAAAAGCCTTGCAATCAGAACGGCATCATCAAGTTCAAGGAGAACAACAGCTTCAATCGGTTGTTTGAGTTGCGCAAGCAGAGGCTCGAGTGCTGTGGCTTGAATCACGTTGCGTGGGAAGCCATCCAGCAACCACCCACCTGCCTGAGTTGACAGTCGTTTCTCAACGATGGCGAGCACCAACTCATCGCTGACCAGCTCGCCTCGGTTCATGACAGCCTCCGCTTCTTGGCCAAGCGGTGAGCCTGCTGCCACTTCAGCCCGTAGGAGATCACCTGTTGAAAGATGCATCAAGCCATGGGCATTGCAGAGACGTTCTGCCTGAGTGCCCTTGCCAGCCCCAGGAGGGCCAAGGAAGAGGAGACGTTGCTTCATCGTGGTTGACTGCGGCGGCTGAGTGAGGATTCTTAAGACAATCGGCTTGAATTATTGGCGAACAAGTCCTTCATAGCGTTGAGAGATCACATAGGTCTGAACCTGTTTGGCGGTATCGATCGCGACCCCTACCAGAATCAGTAGTGACGTCGCCCCAAGGCCCTGAAAAGTCTGCACGTTCGTGGCACGTTCAACGGCAGCAGGAACGATGGCCACGGCTCCAAGGAACAGACCCCCGAGGAGCGTCAAGCGATTTTGTACACCTGATAGGTAGTTGGTTGTTGCACTACCAGGTCTTACCCCAGGAATGGCCACGCCACTGCGCTTGAGGTTGGTTGCAATATCTGCAGGATTAACAGTGAGTGAGGCGTAGAAGTAAGCAAAACCAAGGATCAATGCAAAAAACACCAATGCATAAGGCCAAGGATTGGCAGCCCCAGGGTTTAAGGCACTGGCGGCTCTAATTAACAAAGGGTTTTTGGTGACATTGGCAATGGTGATGGGCAGGAAGATCAGAGCCGAGGCGAAGATGATCGGCATCACGCCGCCGGCATTCAATTTCAGTGGTAAATAGCTCTGACGAGTTGGCAGCAAGTTTGTGCCACCGATTTGTCGCTTGGCGCTGACGATCGGCAGTCGGCGAGATCCCTCTTGAACAAAAATGATCCCCACGATGGTGATCAGGAAAACCATCACAAGAACAATGATGCCGACAACATCGTTGCGATCTCCGGTCTGAGCTTTCTCAATTGTTGATGAGAGTGCTTTCGGCAAGGTGGCAACAATATTCAGAAAGATCACCAGTGAGGCGCCTTGGCCGATCCCTCGCTCGGTGATGATTTCACTGAGCCACATCACGATGATGGAGCCAGTGACTAAGGCCAGTGCCGTCTGCACGACAAACACCACTTCGCTAAGCCCTTCAATGGCGTACTGACGAAGGATCATTGCGAAGACCACACTTTGAACAAGACCCCAGCCAAGGGCTACATAGCGGGTGATCTGGGCGATTTTGCGTCGGCCTGCTTCGCCCTCGTTCTTTTGTAAGTCTTCGAGTTGGGGCAGCGATGCAGTGAGCAGCTGCATGATGATCGAGGCATTGATAAAAGGCAGGATCCCTAGAGCAAAGATCCCCAGAGTCGAAATGCCACCACCAGTGAAGATGTCGAGGAAGCCAATGAGTTGACCGCCTTGTTGCAAAAAGCTCTGAAAGGCCACGCGATCAATGCCTGGCATGGGGATATAAATTCCCAGACGCACCAGTAGCAACAAGCCCAATGTGGTGATCACCCGGCCGCGAAGCTCAGGGTTGGTCACCAATTGCGTGAGGACTTCAGCGGCACTGGGGTTGCGGCCCCGACTTACGAGCATGGATGTAAGGGAAAGGTTGGGGTTGATGCTGCAAAGCCGTCCGCAGACCAAAGTCGTGCGGACGGCTCAGACACTAGATCCGCAGAGATCTAGACAGCTCTTTAATCAAGGGTTTCGCATGTGCCGCCGGCTGCTTCGATCTTTTGACGTGCTGAAGCCGTGAAGCCAGCAGCCTGAACGGTCAGCTTGACGGTGATCTCACCATCTCCAAGGATTTTTAAAGGGTGCTTGGGGCTTGTGACAATGCCTGATTTGACAAGTGAATCAAGGTTCACTGTGCTGCCAGCCTTGATCGAATTGAGCGCCGCCACATTCACAATCGTGAAAGCTTTGGGGTTGATCAGTTTGAAGTGCTTGAGTTTGGGCACCCGCCGGTATAGGGGCATTTGGCCGCCTTCAAATCCCGGACGTGTGGGGCTGCCAGAGCGCGACTTTTGGCCACGCATGCCAAAGCCACAACTTGCACCTTGGCCAGCGGCAATACCGCGACCTTTTCTCAGTTTGCGACGCCTTGCACCGTTGTTGGCCTTGAGGGAGTTGAGTTGAAGTTTCATGGGGAATCAGGAGTAGATCTGCTCGAGGGAGATCCCCCGTTCCTTTGCGGTCTCCTTATGGGTGCGGAGTCCTTGCAAGGCCACCATGGCAGCCCTTGCATTGTTCAGTGGTGTTTTGCTGCCGAGTCGCTTGGCCAGGACGTTCTTAATCCCTGCTAGCTCAAGCACTGTACGGATCGAACCGCCTGCGATAACACCGGTACCTGGGGCTGCGGGTCGGATCAGCACGCTGGCAGCACCATCGCGGCCATTGGACAGTGTTGGGATGGAGCTGTGACGGGTAAGAGGCACCTTGACAAGGTGTTTTTTACCATCGGCGACGCCTTTACGCACCGCACCGATCACATCGCCAGCCTTGCCGACACCAACGCCGACTTGGCCGCGCTCGTTGCCAACAACGACGATGGCCCGAAAGCTCATTTTTTTGCCGCCCTTGACAGTTTTCGAGACCCGGCGAATCTGAACCACGCGCTCTTGCCATTCGGAATCGCGCTCCTGGCCTCTGCGGTCGCCACGTCGGCCTCCGCCTCTGCGGTCGCCACGGCCGCCGCCGCCGCCTCCCCCGCCGCCGCCACGGCGTTGCTCCTGCTGCTGGCCTTCTGCCGCTGCTGGCACATCAGCTGCTGCTGGGGTGTCGTTGTTGTTGGTCTGGCTTTTGGATTCGGTCATGGTGAGAGCAGGTATCAGAACTGAAGGCCCGCTTCCCGGGCGGCATCGGCAAGGGCTTTCACCCGGCCGTGGTACAGGTTGCCGCCGCGATCGAAGACCACCTGTTGAATGCCCTTAGAGAGGGCTCGCTTGGCGACCAGTTCGCCGACGGCGATGGAGGCATCACAGCTGCTGCCATCAGCCTTAAGGCTGGTACGCAGGTCCTTGTCGAGGGTTGAGGCTGCACACAGTGTGCTTTTGGCCTCATCGTCGATGACCTGGGCATAGATGTGGTTGTTGGAACGGAACACGGCCAAGCGTGGTCTCTGTGGCGTTCCATTGAGGTAGCGCCGCAGGCGCCTGTGGCGCTTTTGTGTTTGTTGTTTGCGGGAGGTGGGCGACATAGTTGGTAAAGCGGATTGACGTCAGGCAGACATCTATTTCTTGCCGGATTTGCCTGCTTTGCGCAGAATCCGCTCGCCTTCGTATTTGATCCCCTTGCCCTTGTAGGGCTCAGGTGGACGAATGGCCCGGATCTTGGCGGCTTCGTTGCCAACGAGTTCTTTGTCGGCACCGGAGACGGTGACTTTGGTGTTGTTCTCAACTGCAAAGGTGATCCCTGCAGGTGGAACCATTTCTACGGGGTGGCTATAGCCAGCGCTGACAACAAGGTTTTTGCCTTTGACCTGAGCCCTTGAGCCCACGCCGATGATCTCTAGCTTGCGGTCGTAACCCTTGCTGACGCCTTCAACCATGTTGGCGACTAAGGATCGACAGAGGCCGTGGCGCTCACGCGATTTACGCTTCTGGCTGGTGGGAGTCACCACAATGGTGTTCTCCACTTGGCTGATGCTGACGCCTTCTGGAAGCGTGCGGTTGAGTTCCCCTTTGGGACCCTTGACCGTGACCGTGAGGCCGTCGAGAGTCACTGCCACCTTTTCAGGCAGAGGGATTGGATTTTTGCCGATACGAGACATGGTTAAAGGCTCCGGGTCAGTACACGTAACAGAGCACTTCTCCGCCAACACCCTGCTTGCGGGCATCGCGGTCGCTCATAACGCCTTTGGACGTGGAGATGATCGCCACTCCGAGGCCGCCCAAGACCTTGGGTAGGCCATTGGTGTTCTTGTAGATGCGCAGGCCTGGCTTGCTCACCCTTTGCATGGAGCGAATGGTGGGTCGGCGATGCTTGCCGCTGTATTTCAATCCGAGGATGAGTTGGGTGCGAACACCTTCACCTTCTTCTTTGATCTCAGCGATGAAGCCCTCCTGTTGCAGCACTTTTGCAATGCTGCGTGACATCCGGGAGGCAGGAATGTGCGTGGTCTCGTGACGCTTTTCACTCGCATTACGGATGCGGGTGAGCATGTCTGAAATTGGATCGTGGTTAGCCATAGTCGTCTGCGAAGAGGGCTCAGTTGCTGCGGAACGGCATTCCCATCTCGCGGAGGAGGGCACGGCCCTCTTCATCCGAACGGGCGCTGGTCACGATGGTGATGTCCATGCCCCTGATGGCGTCGACCTGGTCGAAGGAAATTTCAGGAAAGATCAGTTGTTCTTTCACTCCGAGTGTGTAATTCCCACGGCCGTCAAAGCTTTTGGGATTAACACCACGGAAGTCCCGAATTCTTGGTAGCGCCAGATTGATCAGGCGCTCGAGGAAGGCGTACATACGTTCGCCACGCAAGGTGACGGCGCAGCCGATAGCCATTCCCTGTCTGATTTTGAAACCAGCGATGGCCTTTTTGGCTTTTGTTACCACAACTTTCTGACCGGTGATGGTAGCGAGTTCGGTAACGGCGGCCTCCAAGGATTTGGCGTTTTGGGCGGCTTCACCGAGTCCACGGTTCACAGTGATTTTCATCACCTTGGGAACTTCGTGAATATTGGAGAGACTGAGGTCTTTCAGCAGTTTGGGCTGAATGGTCTCCCGGTAGCGCTGTTTGAGTGACATGGCTGGGATCAAAGGTGCTTCTGGACGTGGTCAGAAAGCGGAAAAAGGGAGGGAATGGAGTTGGACTGAAATGTGCGGGGATGTTCCCGGGATCGGGGCGGGCGAGGGGCGATTAATCGATCAGTTCGCCTGTTTTCTTGAGACGGCGTTTTTTGCTGCCATCTTTTTCGACCACCAGTTCAATGCGACTGGCCACCTTTTTGTCGGTGGAATAGACCATCACATTGGAAGCGTGCAACGACGCTTCTTCCGTAACGATCCGGCCGCTTTCGCCTTCTTGTGTGGGCTTGACGTGACGGGTGCGCATGTTGATTCCTTGCACAATCACCCTGTTTTCAAAGGGCATTGTGCGGAGAACTTCGCCGGTTTTGCCTTTGTCTTTGCCTGTGATCACCTGGACGGTGTCACCCTTGCGGATGCGCATCTTGATGCGCTCAGCCGGCTTGGTTTTGGGGGTTGCAGCGGCCATCTCAGATCACCTCCGGAGCTAAGGAAACGATTTTGGTGAAGTTGCGCTCGCGAAGTTCCCGAGCGACTGGTCCAAAAACCCTTGTGCCCCTTGGGTTCTTGTCGTCGTTGATCAGCACCGCGGCATTGTCGTCGAAGCGGATCGAGTTTCCTGTCTCGCGGCGCAGGGTGGCTTTTGTGCGCACCACGACAGCTTTGACCACATCAGATTTCTTGACGCCCATGTTGGGCATGGCGTCTTTAACGGCTGCAACGATCACATCACCCACATGGGCATAACGGCGGTTTGAGCCCAATACACGTATGCATTGGATGCGCTTGGCACCGCTGTTATCGGCAACAGTTAAGAAGGATTCCTGCTGAATCATGTCGAGGCCTCCTGGACTTTCGGGCTTTGACTGAGAACTTCAGCAACAGCCCAACGCTTGGAGCGACTCAGAGGCCGCGTTTCGGTGATCCGAACGCGGTCGCCGATATGGCAAGCGTTGTCGTTGTCGTGGGCTTTGTATCGGGTGGTGCGGCTGACCGTCTTCTGATAGATGGGGTGTGGGAAGCGGTTTTCCACCGCCACCACCACGGTTTTATCCATCTTGTTGCTGACGACGGTGCCAACCCTTTCCTTGAGTGCCATGGGTAATTAAGGGGAAATCAGGAGGCGGCTGAGGAGCGACTGCGCTCCTTTTGCACCGTCAACATTTGGGCCAGCTTGATGCGGGCTTCTTTGAAGCGGTGTGTGTTGTTCAGCTGCCGGGTGGCTTGCTGAAAACGGAGATCGAACAGTTCGCGGCGAATGCCATCGATCTGGTCGTTGAGGTCGGAGTCGCTGAGTTTGCGCAACTCAGTAGGTTCAGGGCGTGCCATAGGTCAGGACTCCACGGGTGCAGTGGGGACGCTGGCAGCTTTTTTTGAACCGCCAACTGTCTCCTTGTCCTGGTCGTCCAGGCCCAGGAACTTTGTTTTGATCGGCAGTTTGTACTGCGCCAGGCGCATGGCCTCTCGAGCAATGGCTTCGGTGATTTCTTCACCGCCCATCTCGAAAAGGATTCTGCCGGGCTTGACCACAGCAACCCAGAATTCTGGGTTGCCTTTGCCTGAGCCCATACGGGTTTCAGCCGGACGCATGGTGACCGGCTTGTCCGGGAAGATGCGAATCCAGATATTGCCGCCGCGTTTGACGTAGCGGGTCATGGCACGGCGACTGGCCTCAATCTGGCGTGAGGTGATCCAGCCACATTCCTGGGCTTGCAGGGCAAACTGACCGAAAGCAATCGTGTTGCCTCGGGTGGCGACGCCGCGCATGCGGCCTCGTTGTTGTTTGCGGAATTTGACGCGTTTGGGACTCAGCATGATTTAGGTCTCCTCCTCAACTCTCGTTTGAGCGATCTTCGAACTGTTGAGGCCGGCGGTTGCCTCGTCGCCGTGGGCTTGCGCCCACTGGCACCCTCTGGGCTTCATCGCCGAGAACCTCGCCTTTGAAGACCCAAACCTTGATGCCGAGAACCCCGTAAGTGGTACGGGCCACTTTGGTGGCGTAATCGATCTCAGCTCGAAGGGTGTGCAGGGGCACACGACCTTCTCTCGTCCATTCGGTACGGGCGATTTCTGCGCCGTTGAGGCGACCCCCTACCTGGATTTTGAGCCCGAGGACTCCAGCTCGCTGGGCCCGTTGGACGGCCATGCGGATGGTACGGCGGAAGGCAACGCGCTTTTCAAGCTGTTGGGCGATGTATTCAGCCAGCAGGAAAGCATCGGCATCGACTCGCTCCACTTCGACCACGTTGATCCGAACCTGTCGGCTGTTATCACCAACAGTTTTCTGGATGCCTGAGCGAAGTTCTTCAATGCCACTGCCCTGACGACCAACGAGAACGCCGGGTCGGGCTGTTTTGAGTTCGACTTCCAGCTGGTCGGCCTTGCGGGCGATCAAGACATCACTAATGCCTGCGGCACCGTATTTCTTGTGGATGAACTTGCGGATCCGATCGTCTTCTTGGAGAAGAGTCGGATAGGTCTTGGCGGGGGCGTACCAACGGGAACGGTGCTCCTGGGTAATCCCCAGGCGTAAGCCGGTTGGATGGATTTTGTGTCCCATCGATCGGGTGCTCTAGGGGGTCAGGAGTCGGTTTGGGCTGCCACAGCAATGCTGATGTGGCAGGTTTGTTTCTTGATCGCGAAGGCGCGACCCTGGGCGCGGGGGCGAAAGCGCTTCATGGATGGACCCATGTCGGCGCTGGCCTGGGAGATGACCAGGGATGCTGGATCCAAGCCCAGATTGTTTTCTGCGTTGGCCACCGCAGACCTCAGAACTTTCGTTATGGGGCCTGTGGAGCGGTATGGCATGAACTCGAGCATGATCAGAGCGTCGCGGTAAGTGCGACCTCGGATTTGATCGAGCACCCGCCGAACTTTGGATACCGAGCCGCGAATGAAGCGGCCATGGGCTTGGGCGGTTGATGCCGAAGGGGATGACGTTGTCATGGGTTCAGCGGCCTCCTTTCTTGTCTCTGATGTGACCTTTAAAGGTCCTTGTAGGAGCGAACTCCCCGAGCTTGTGCCCGACCATTTGCTCGGTGATGAACACCGGGATATGGCTTCTGCCGTTGTGAACGGCAATGGTGTGGCCGATCATCATCGGCAGGATGGTTGAGGCGCGAGACCAGGTCTTGATGACTGACTTGTCTTCTTCAGCATTTTGCTTCTCAAGCTTGCGAAGCAAGCTGTCAGCAATGAAGGGGCCTTTTTTAAGTGAACGTCCCATGGCGGGTTAAGCGAACGGCAGAAGGAGGAATGAAATCAAGAATCTCGTCCGCCTCTACTGCGTTTGGAGGTGCGGCGACGTTTGCGGATAACTAACCGGTTGCTGGG
>CATBLW010000029.1 GCA_949486985.1 Prochlorococcus marinus str. MIT 9215 | reverse complement strand
GGAGATCTGCCTGACCGCAGAAGTGCAACAACTCCTCGGAGACCACCGCGTGCGTGCCGTCTCGATGAGCAGCACCGATGGCCTGGTTCGTGGCATGGATGTCGTCGACACAGGGGCTCCAATTTGTGTTCCCGTTGGCGAATGCACCCTGGGCCGCATCTTCAACGTGCTTGGAGAGCCAGTTGATGAGCAAGGACCTGTCAAATCATCTGACACAGCTCCGATTCACCGCCCTGCTCCAAAGCTCACAGATCTCGAAACGAAACCAACGGTGTTCGAAACGGGCATCAAAGTGATCGATCTTCTGGCTCCCTACCGCCAAGGCGGCAAGGTGGGTCTGTTCGGTGGTGCTGGTGTTGGTAAAACCGTTCTGATTCAGGAACTGATCAACAACATCGCCAAGGAACACGGTGGTGTGTCTGTCTTCGGTGGCGTGGGCGAGCGCACCCGTGAAGGCAACGACCTCTACGAGGAATTCAAGGAGTCTGGAGTGATCAACTCCGACGACCTTTCCAAATCAAAAGTGGCTCTGTGCTTCGGCCAGATGAATGAGCCCCCAGGTGCACGGATGCGCGTGGGCCTTTCAGCCCTCACCATGGCTGAGCACTTCCGCGACGTGAACAACCAGGACGTTCTGTTGTTCGTTGACAACATCTTCCGCTTCGTTCAAGCCGGTTCTGAAGTCTCAGCGCTGCTCGGTCGAATGCCTTCCGCTGTGGGCTATCAGCCAACCCTGGGTACAGACGTTGGTGCACTCCAAGAGCGCATCACCTCAACCCAGGACGGATCGATTACATCGATTCAGGCTGTGTACGTTCCTGCTGACGACCTCACCGACCCTGCACCAGCAACCACCTTTGCCCATCTCGACGCCACAACGGTGTTGGCACGTGGATTGGCCGCCAAAGGTATCTACCCAGCTGTTGATCCCCTGGATTCCACCAGCACCATGCTTCAGCCCTCTGTTGTGGGTGACGAGCACTACCGCACAGCAAGAGCTGTTCAGTCGACTCTTCAGCGCTACAAGGAGCTGCAGGACATCATTGCCATCCTTGGCCTCGACGAACTGTCGGAAGACGATCGGCGCACCGTTGACCGGGCACGCAAGATCGAGAAATTCCTCTCACAGCCCTTCTTTGTGGCTGAGATCTTCACCGGTATGTCAGGTAAATACGTGAAGCTGGAAGAAACGATCGCCGGCTTCAACATGATTCTTGCTGGTGAGCTCGACCACCTGCCTGAACAGGCCTTCTACCTGGTTGGCAACATTGATGAGGTGAAAGCCAAGGCCGAGAAGATGGCTTCAGAAGCAAAGAGTTGAATTAATGGGGGGGCTTAGAAAGTCCTCTCAATTTTCAGCAGACCAGACCAAGCCAACCCTGTAGATCCCCGTCAATCCCAAGCCTCTAACCATGTCCCTCACCCTCCGAGTGCTTGCACCTGACCAAAGTGTCTTTGATGGCACTGCTGATGAGGTGATTCTGCCAAGCACAACAGGCCTGATCGGCATCCTGCCAGGACATATTTCCATTGTCACAGCCTTGGATGTTGGCGTCCTAAGAGTTTTCAACAATGGCGCCTGGAATTCGATTGCCCTGATGGGCGGCTTCGCTGAAGTGGAAGCTGACGACGTCACAGTTTTAGTGAATGGCGCCGAACTTGGCGAAAGCATTGATTCTGCTGCCGCTGAAGCAGATCTAGAGAAAGCAAAAGTTGAAGTGAGTCAGATGGAAGGGCAAGAAACCTCTCCAGAGAAACTGCTCGCCAAGCAAAAACTCAATCGTGCACGCGCCAGAGTTCAAGCCAGCACAACAACAAGCTGATCCCTACAAGCCAATCAAGAGCTAATCAGATGAGCCTTCGGTTGCTGTTGGACAGTGCCGATCCACAAGCCTGGCGGAAATGGATTCCGTCAGGCCTTTTTGCTGGCATTACAACCAATCCCAGCCTGCTGCGACGCGCCAACCAACCCTGCAGCATCGGGCATCTGCAGCATCTGGTTGACGAGGCCAAGCAACTGGGCTGTCAGGAGCTGCATCTACAGGCCTGGGGGCAAAACAGCGATGAGCTGATTCAATGCGGCACGGCAATCGCTGCATTGGCCAGGCCAGGAATGGATCTTCACCTGAAACTCCCCGTGACCAAAGCCGGGAGTCAAGCCGCAAGCCAACTGATCGCCGCAGGCTCATCGGTAACGTTCACAGCCTGCTATGAGATCCATCAAGTCTTGATCGCTGCAGCCCTAGGAGCGACGTACATCGCCCCCTACCTGGGGCGGATCAACGATCAGGGACACGATGGAATTGCCGCACTAACCACGATGCAGCGCGTGCTGGATGGCATGGGCAGCAACTGCAAACTGCTCGTGGCGAGCCTGCGCCAAAGGAACGAACTCAGCCAACTTGCCGCAGCAGGAATTAGCGACTTCACAATTAGCCCCAAGCTTGCGGAAGAGCTGTTTGACGTCCCAGCGACCCTTTCTGCTGCTGCTGCGTTTGAGCAAGACGCCGCAGCGGGAACTTAAACATTCAGCTTGCCGATCAAGCCGCAGAGAGGGTGAAGTCCCCAGCCTGATCTGATACACCGCTCATAAAAAACTCCGCCTTGAAGGCGGAGCGGGCTTGGAGGCTGGATTCGTTCTGCTGGCTTGATTTAGGCCGTTCCGCAGAAGGTCACGTCAGGGAACTTGAGCTTGGCTTCCTCAAGACTCTTGCCCTTGCCTTCTTCCTGCCAGTAGTTGATCACTTCAGTGGCCTTATTAAGCACCTCAACACGTTCGTTATCTGTGATCCAACTCTTGCCTTCCAGTTCACCCTTGAGGGTTTCCCAGGCATCCTCACGCGGCCAGAAGAAATAGGAGGTTAAGGGGCTGGGGCCACCACCAACGATCTGATCAACGGCAAGGGCGACATTGTCGGGCAACCACAAAATCTTGACTAAAAACCGGCCTTCATCGGCCTTGGGGGTATAGCCGGATGGCACTCCATCAGCATCAATGGTTGCAGTCGCCAAGGCAGCACTGCCACCACGCATCACAGGACGCCCCTCCTTGGCCTCCTCAGAGCCCTGCTTCTCAGTAGTGGCAGTCGCCGCCGCGTCGTCAGGCTTCTCAGTGGACTCAGCAGCAGCGTCCTTCGCCTCAGTTTTTGGGGCGGCCTCTGCCTCTGCTGCTGCCGGTGTCGCGACCTCCTGGTCAGCGGCAGCGCCTTCGGAAACCGTCATGGTGTCAGCGCTCAATGAATATGAACAAACAACTAACCTACCAGCCGCCGTTCAAATACAAGGCTCTGAACCTGCAAGGCCTGCTGTTATTTGACATCGATGGAGTCATCCGCGATGTGGCCGGCAGCTACCGCCGAGCCATCCAAGAAACCGTTGCTGATTTCAGCGGCTGGAAGCCCAGTGTTGAAGCGATCGACACGCTCAAATCAGAAGGCTGCTGGAACAACGACTGGGACGCCAGCCTCGAACTACTTCGTCGTCGTCAGGACGACGACAATCACGCTCTGAAACTGCCCAACCGCGAGCAAGTGATTGAGGTTTTTAGTCGTTTTTATTTTGGTGGTGACCCCGATGGTGACCCGAGCCATTGGCAGGGCTTTATCTGCAACGAACCCCTATTGGTTCAGCGAGCATTCTTCGACGAACTGACTCGACAGGGTTTCGCATGGGGATTTGTCAGCGGAGCTGAGCCTCCTTCTGCCCGATTTGTGCTGGAAAAACGCTTGGGGCTAAACAATCCTGCTTTGATTGCGATGGGAGAGGCTCCAGACAAGCCTGATCCCACAGGTCTGCTCCAGCTGGGCCAGCAACTTGCTGGCAAAGCCTTGGGGGAAAGCACACCACCAATCGCCTACCTCGGCGACACAGTGGCTGATGTGTTGACAGTGATCCAGGCGCGCCAACAACAACCGGATCAACAGTTTGTGAGCCTGGCCGTAGCCCCGCCTCACTTGCATGGGCGCGACCACCAAGCCGCTCGCAACGCCTATGAAGAGCGCCT
>CATBLW010000028.1 GCA_949486985.1 Prochlorococcus marinus str. MIT 9215 | reverse complement strand
GAGTCGGTCACAGCGTTCCAGTTTCAAGCCGCTCAGGCCTGTGATCCCACTGGGCAAGCGGAAGTCGTGGGCTGCCATGGCCAAACGGTTTGGCATCGCCCACCCAACACAACGCAACGTGGTGCCAGCTGGCAAATGTTGCAAGCCCCTCTGCTGGCTCAACTGCTCAACCGGCCTGTTATCCATGATTTTCGAGCCAAAGACCTGGCTCTTGGAGGCCAGGGTGCACCTTTAGTGCCGATGGCAGATGCCGCCCTGCTTGGCCGCATCAGCGGCTGGAGGGCAATCCTCAACCTGGGAGGTATTGCCAATCTCACTTTGATTCCACCCCACTGCGGACCCGATCGAAACGCCCACATCCAAGGATGGGACTGTGGACCTGCCAATAGCCTTGTGGATCTAGCAATGGCTCAGATCAGCGAAGGCAAGCTTGCTTTTGACCTGGATGGCGAGATGGCTGCCAAGGGCAAACCAGATGAGGCCTGCATCAAAAGCTGGTTAAAAGAGCCGTACTTCCAGGCACCCCCACCCAAATCCACAGGCCGTGAACAATTCGGCATCATCGACTTGAAGCGACGATTGCAAGAACTAAAGGCACTAAGCACCGTCGATATGATCGCCACCCTTACGGCCTTCAGCGCCGCAGCGGTAGCTCATGATTTAGACAACGTGCCAATCGTTCGCCCTCTTGGCATGGCAGTCGCCGGAGGAGGCAGCAGCAATCCTGTGCTGATGGCTCAACTGAGATCTCGATGTCGCGGGATCAAAGTGCAAACCATTGAGGAACTGGGTCTCCGATCTGAAGCCAGGGAAGCTCTCGCCTTTGCATTACTGGCCTGGTGGCATTGCATTCGCCACCCTGGGAGTGCACCCAGCATCACCGGAGCCAGGCGTGCTGCAGTTCTTGGCACCAGAGTGGACCCAGGCTGAAGCAGCAACAAGCTTGAGCTGAGAACAACATCCTTCAATCAAGAAGGCCGTTGCAAGCGAATGCGTCGTGGAGCTCCTCGCAAACGACGAGGCTGCTGAGCCTCAAGAGCGGAGCGGAATCCTTCAGTCGTCTCAAGCGAAGCAGCAGCAGACGGCGCAGATTCCTGCCCCTGCTCATAGCGCTGAACACCCTGCTGAATCAGAACTTTGGCCATATTGCTGACGGTTCTCGACTCACGCTCTGCCAGAGAGGCCAAGCGAGCACATAGCTCTTCAGGCAGTACGACCTGAACCCTTGGGGACTTGCTCTTCCCGCTAGATGAGGTTTGGCGGGTGGCCACGACCCAAAGGAGATAACTCGTACACAACAGTATACAGAGGTGTGCAAGGATAGTATCCAGAACTATGCTGAGGGCACGGGGCAATCATTCCCAATTGGACAGTCCCAATTCGACAGCTCCGATTCGGCGGCTCCGATTCGACAGCCGCACTCAACCAGCGGCAATTCATCACTCCAAAAGGATTCATGAATTGACTTTCCACTGATCGATCGTTGCCAGCCCTCAGCGAGTCACCTCGCACATGTTCTCCCAGGCCATCCACCAGGAGCACCCCATGACCAAGCCCGCCCTACCAGCTTCAACTCGTCAGAAAACGACCAGAACGAAAGCATCGCGTTCAACAAGCGCAACCATTGGCTCAAACCGTGCCAATGCGAGCAGGCAACGTCGCCGTCCTCGCGGCAACACAGAGAAAAGCGATGTCTTGGTATCAGCAGTGCTCAGCACCTATCTGCTGACACACCTTCACCAAGTTCTTCAACGAGCAGAATTTGGCGCCAACAAAGAAGGGCGCGACTCGCAAGCTGCCAATTACGCCCAACTACGCAAAGTGCTCTGCATGGATGCTCGCAGCATGGAAGATGCCTCCGCCGAGGGCTTACGGGAAGCAGATCTGGATCAAGCGAGCCTTGAGCAGGCAGCCTGAATCGCAGATCGAGTCAAAACCCACTGATCTGAATAAAATTCAAACTGAATAAACTTCAAACTCCTTAGGCTTCAAAACAGCCTTCTCGTTCCTATGGCCGGCCATGCTGCAGAGCTCTACGCGCACATTAAGAACGATCCTGAACAGACCCAAGTCCTGTTCCGCCAAGCACTTCAGGATCCACAAGGCGCCTTGCAAGCCATCTGCGATCTAGGCAAAACGCTTGGACTATCGGTGACCAAAGATGAAATCAAAGCTCATCTCGCCAGCCTTGATGACACAGCCACAAAGCAATGGCTTGTCAAGGCTCGAGGCGGGCTTTAAAGCCAGGATCAACTAGGCGAGTGGAACCTTCAACAACGACAGGTGGCTTCTGCAAGCCTCGTCTGTCGTAACCACCCCCACCCGCCAAACTCCAGAACAGCCAATAACTGGCAATGGCCAAGCTCCCAGCGACCATCAATGCCGTGAACTGTTCCAATTTCGCCATAGCCGGAGATCCGGAACTGGTGACATCCAGTTTGCCCCTTCCCCCGGCGGGATGATGATCCATCTCGGTCGCCTTTAAACAGTGCTGCGACTTGAGCGCGTTAGCAAGATCTATCCCACAGGTGAAGTCCTCAAAGACGTCACTTGGGAGGTCAAGCCGGGCGATCGGATTGGCTTGGTTGGGGTGAATGGAGCAGGTAAATCAACCCAACTGCAACTCATCTCAGGCCTGGAAGAACCAAGCAGTGGTGAAATTGTGCGCCAAGGCGAACCACGTGTCGCTTATTTAAAACAAGAGTTTGACGTTGATACCAGCCGTTCAGTCCGCGAAGAACTCTTCCAAGCTTTTGATGAAGCCGCCAGTGTGCTGCATCAACAGCGAGCTCTTGAAACGGCTATGGCGACTGACAAAGCAGCCGAAGACGCCGATTATCTCGACAGCCTGATCCAGGAACTGAGCCAACTACAGAATCGATTTGAAGGCCTTCATGGCTATGAGTTGGAAGCAAGGGTAGAAAAATTACTTCCCACAATCGGTTTCAGCGCAGAGGCCGCCAATCATCTTGTGGGCGACTATTCAGGCGGCTGGCAAATGCGCATTGCCCTTGGGAAGATCCTGCTTCAAGACCCAGACCTACTGCTGCTCGACGAGCCAACCAACCATTTAGATCTTGAGACCATTCAATGGTTGGAGAGCTATCTGATTGCCCAAACTGCAGCCATGGTGGTGATTAGTCATGACAGAACATTCCTCGATCGGATCTGCACCCAAATCGTTAGCACCGAAAGAGGAATTGCAAGAACCTACCTAGGCAATTACACAGCCCATCTCGAACAAAAAAGTATCGAACAAGAAGCCACCCAGGCGGCATTTGATCGGCAGCAAAAAGAACTCACTAGCCAACAGGCTTACATCGATCGCTTCCGAGCGAGTGCCACGCGAAGCACCCAGGCCAAAAGTCGCGAAAAAATGCTCGACAAAGTGACGCGGATCGAGGCCCCAATCGAAACTGTTGGCGGTCCAAAATTCCGCTTCCCCGACGCACCTCGATCAGGTCGACAAGTGGTCTTAATTGAAGACCTCAGCCACAGCTACGGCGATGAAATTATTTTTCTCGGCGCCCAATTGGAGGTCGAGCCCGGCGATCGCATTGCTTTCATTGGTCCCAATGGCTCAGGAAAATCAACGCTGTTGCGACTGGTCATGGGCCTGGAAACTCCCGACGACGGCAAAGCCTCGCTAGGAGAACACAATGTCTTCGCCAGTTATTTCGAACAGAACCAAGCAGAAGCTTTAGATCTGGAGAGAAGTGTTCTGGACACAATGTTTGAAGCGGTGCCGGACTGGACACAAAGCCAAGTTCGCTCGTTACTTGGCAGTTTTTGCTTAAGCAACGAGGCCGTGTTTAAACAAGTTGGTCAACTCAGTGGTGGAGAGAAAGCTCGATTAGCTCTTGCACTCATGCTGATCAAGCCATGCAATCTGCTTGTTCTCGACGAGCCAACGAACCACCTCGATATCCCAGCCAAACAAATGCTGGAGGATGCATTGCGGGAATACGAAGGAGCCGCTCTGTTGGTCTCACACGATCGTTACTTCATTTCTCGTGTCGCCAATCGCATCGTCGAGCTACGTGATGGACAACTGGTGCTCTACCGCGGCGACTATGCCTACTACCAAGAGAAGAAAGAAGAAGAAAAGCAAGCCGCAGCTGCTGAGCTTGCGCTTGCCCAAAAGGAGGCCAAGCGCGTGGCCAATCGACAACGCCAGCGACAACGACAATCCAGCAAAAAAGGCGCCGCTTAAATACTCAAAAGAGAAGCCAGGCTCAACACAACTTCATAAAGCTCTAGGCAGGAAGACTTATTTCACTTTGCTCCCCGAGAATATGTGCATAACCTGACAAGACTTCTCTTATTACTTGCATGTCCAACGTCTCAGCGAAACGTGTCAGCGATCTCACTAGCGCAAGCGCAAGCTGCGACCTGAGCCAGCAGCACGAACAGACTTGGGATGCTGTGGAGACCTACTTTGAATGCATCACAACATGCTCGCTTGATGACGGGGATTGCATCACACGTTGCGTTGAGCAGTTGAAAGACACGGACGACTGAATGGGTGCCACCGATTGCTCCATTGGAACCAGTGTTAGTGCCTGATTGATCTTCACGTTTAAGGAGCTGAGAGAGCCCTGAACATCAATCAAGGCAGCGTGTGGTTATTTCGGCTTCATCCTGCTGATCAATGAAAGGAGCCATTCAGTAGGAAGCACATAGAGAGGCGCCATGGCAACTGGCCTCATAGAGAAGTTTTCGATTCGTTGATTGAGAGCGGAGATTGAGAACGGAGATTGAGAACGGCCTTAAAAGGAACAGACCGGAGAGCAAAAAACAGTCAATGCGCCTGCATGGTCGTCATATCCACTGGCGTGACAGAAATCTCCATTCGTTGACCGCCACGCATAACTTCAAGCAGGAGAGGTTGTCCCACGCCATGCCGATCAATAGCCGTGACAACATCCGCAGGCCCTGAAATCGAACGTCCTCCGACGACAAGGATCACATCGTCAACTTTTAGGCCCCCTCGAGCGGCAGGTCCCTTCGGCACCACAGAGCGAATCACGGCTCCAGGTGAAAGCGCGGAGCCAGGGCTAGTCGAAGGCACTGGCGAAAGACCAATCCCCACCATGGGATGGCTCGCTCGCCCGCTTTCCACCAATTGCTTGGCAATCGTTCTAGCCCGATTGATCGGGATGGCAAACCCCAACCCTGCGCCAGGACCAGAGCGCACGAGTGTGTTGATACCAACCACCTCACCATTGGCATTGAGCAAAGGTCCTCCAGAATTTCCTGGGTTAATCGCAGCATCGGTCTGAATCAAATCCAACCTTTTGCCGGAAATCCCCAGCTGGGAAACATTGCGGTTCAGATTGCTGATAATTCCTAGAGTCACAGTATTTTCAAGCCCAAAAGGGTTGCCAACTGCGATAGCCCAATCACCAACCTGCAACTGATCGGAATCGCCAAGAGGAGCTGTTGGCCATGGTCCCGATCCTTCAAGACGCACAACAGCGAGGTCAGTCAGAGAGTCCTTGCCCACGAGTCGAGCAGGAACTCTTCGCCCATCAGGCAATCCAACCATCAGTTGATCGCTCTTCTCCACAACATGGGCGTTGGTCAGCACCAAACCATCAGCCGCAAAAATCACACCACTACCCTGGCCTCGCTCAATTCGCGATCGTGGTGAAACCGTCCCAGGCAAGCCAAAAAAGCGTTGAAAAAATGGATCCTTCAATAGCCCGGGAGGGAGCCCTCCTCGATTGCCAAAACTGACAGTGCGTTGCGTCTCAAGCGTTACAACCGCAGGTCCAGTTTGAACAACCGCTTCCGCGACAAAAGATTGACGCGATAGCTCTGCCGCAACAGGAGCAGCCTCTAATGCGCCCGGCACAACTGCTGGCATCAGGGGCAAACCCAAGAGTCCCATGCCAATGAGAAAACTCTTGCGGCAAAAGATGTCCAAACTGGATCCCAGAAAGGAGCCTGCCAAGACAGGGGCAGATTTATTCAACAACGCAGCCATAGCAGTTCAGCAAGACCATTCAATGGTTCTGAAGCTAAACAGCCAGTCAGTGGAACCACAATCAAATTCCAGTCAAAGCTGTGACTGAATGCAGCTGAGCAGGCCTTTCATTAACTGAGCAGGCAGTGGATGGATCCTCATCCCGGCACTGAACTGAAATGAAGCGATGGTCATTCAACTAACTATTGCAACGAATCATGGAGCGTCAGTTTCCGGGGCTTGTCTTTCTAAAATCTGAACCAACGCATTCAAGCCTTTCGGCTTGGATATGGGCATAGCCCTTAAAGAGCAAGCAGTGAGCACGATGAATTGGCATCCCGCTAATCACTTCCAGCACCGAACCATCTCGCAGCCATGTTGAGAAACCTCTTCCCGTTTATCTATGGCATTGGCTCACTCATCCTGCTCTGGCAGGCCTTTAGGTTGATGGCTAAGGGCTTCGGCCACGCTCCTTTGCCAAATCAAGAGCCAGCCAATCGCAACATTTCACAAGGCGACAGAACCGGCCGCCTCACCGTTCATCCTGAGCTTCTCGACCAAGAAGGCCGCCTCACAAATGAAGAATTGCTGACGGTTCGATTTTCAGGCGACAATGAGCCTCCCCAGTCAGCCGATACCTCTACTGAATAAATTGGTTAAACAGTGTCCAAGGGCGGCACTTGATTGGAATCAAAAGGGGAGGCCCTGTTGGATCAAAGAACGCGCATCGTTGCAGCAGTGTTGAAGGCTCTGAAGTTGCCTCCAAGGTTTCGACTGAGGATGGTGAAGGAAGATCCCGTAAGGCTCGAGCTCAGCCTCACGCCTGCTTATGGCAAACAACCCATCCAAGTTGGATTGGTTGAATCACTTGATCTCGTTGCCAGACGAGACAGGGAGGGACGGATTCCAAGAGACTTACAGGGGACCTGGGACTGGACAGTCCGTCACGGAGACGTGAGCACCGGAGGCTGGAATCCTTATCTCAAGGAAGCTCTTCAAACCATGTTTGAGACAGGCTTGCCAGCCGTCGTCTACGAAGAACTCACTGGCGAGGACTACCACCCCGTCGATGGAGCTCGCCACGTGCGCTAATCCTGGTTGCGCGAATCCCTGGTGCGCTAATCACCAGGGATATGAAGCCGTGCAAACAACTAAAGGATTGAAGTCAGCGAAGGATTAGACCATAAGAATCCCAGCCCTTAAGGTTTCCAAATGACCAGCGCTCGGCTTTCGACAGGGCCCCTGGTAAGGCTTTTGGCTGCGATTGGCATCTTGAGCAGTCTCCTTTTGGTGGCCTTACTCAATCTGTTCAGCTGACGATTGAAAACTTGGGAGCCTTCCCGATTGATGCGCTGCTACCGCAGCTATCAGAAGCGCTATCCCTTGGAGCGACGGTGCTACTTCAAGCACCACCAGGAGCCGGAAAAACAACCAGAGTCCCCCTCGCTCTACTCGGTGAAATCAAAGGCCATCAGCCTCTGAGTGGTCGAATTCTGATGTTGGAGCCAAGGCGGTTGGCGGCAAAAGCAGCCGCAACCCGGCTAGCCAACAACCTCAACGAGCCGATTGGTCAACGTGTCGGCTTCTCCGTAAGGCATGAGCAACGACGCTCAAAAGACACTCAGCTAGAGGTGATTACAGACGGCTTATTCCTAAGGCGTCTGCAGAACGATCCTGCCCTCGAAGGCGTGGATTGCGTCATTTTTGATGAATTTCACGAACGACGGCGAGATGCCGACATCGCCCTTGCTCTGCTGCGAGAGGCGAGGACATTACTGAATCCGGAGCTAAGGCTGCTCCTGATGTCGGCGACACTCAACCTGCTTGATCTCCAAGATCGCCTACCTGAAGCAACCCTCCTCAAGAGCGACGGCAAGGCCTTCCCCGTAACGACCAATCATCAGCCAGCTCGACCTGGCGAGACGTTGCCGCTTCAGGTCAGGCGGGCCATCGAAGACCATGCGCTGCCGCTGATCGAAACAACTCTCACCGCCGATGCTCCTACCAAGGCCTTAAGAGCATCTGACTCTCAACCAGCTGCGCCAAAACCAACTGTGTTGGTGTTTCTTCCAGGCCTCAGAGAAATCGAACGAACCCAAGAACTTTTAGCGACCAGCGCAGTGATTAAGGATTGGGAGATTGCTTGCCTGCACGGTCAACAACCCCTGGAGAAGCAAGCGCATGCTCTCAATAGGGCGCAAGCGCCTTGGCAAGGGAAAATCGTATTGGCCAGTTCGATCGCAGAGAGTTCTCTCACCCTGGAAGGGGTACTCCTCGTTATTGATAGCGGTCTTAGTCGACAAAGTCGCTTTGATGCCAACACTGGCATGGAGGGACTGATCACAGTCCCCAGCAGTTGGTCGAGCGCCAACCAACGCCGCGGTCGGGCCGGGCGCCAAGCACCTGGTCATTGCGTCAGGCTCTGGTCACCAGCGGAACAACAACGACGACCAGACCATGATTCACCAGAATTGCTGAGAGCTGATCCTCAGCCTGTTGTACTCGAGCTTGCGGCCTGGGGGGCTGGCCTCGGAGACCAATTGCCATGGCTTGATCCGCCTTCCCAAGCCTCACTCAAAAAAGGCCAGCAGCAACTCATAAACCTGAATGTTCTTGACCAGGAAGGCAAGCTCAAATCCAGTGGGCGACAACTATCCAAACTCGGGGTTCACCCCAGGCTCGGGATACTTTTGCTGCAAGCCCAAGCATGGGGCTGCGCAACCCTTGGAGCAGATTTAGCAGCCCTACTGAGCGAGCGCGATCTTCTCAATAACAAGGATTTTGGCTGTGACCTAGGAACACGCCTTCAGGTTTTGCGCCAAAAGCAACCTGGCAAACAGCAAGCCCCCAGAAAGCGTCTTGAACAGATACGCCAGCTCAGCCGCCAACTTCTGCGCCAACTCAAAGCCATACAGGAGAACCATCAAGACATCAACCAACCAGAACAGCAACTTCCAGAAGATGCGCTTGCAGCACAACTTGTTGCCATGGCCTTCCCTGAATGGTTAGCACTAGAACGACCTGAGCAACCGGGCAACTATCTCTTAAGGCAAGGCCGAGGAGCCATTCTTCATCAACATGACCCGATCAGTGGAGCAGCCGCTCTAGCCGTCGCAAGAGTCGATCTAGGCCAAGCCAACACGCTGATCCAACTAGCACTGCCACTCTCGATGAACTGGGTGGAGGCCCTCGGCCAAAGCGATGGCGAATGGAGCGATGTAGTCCGCTGGGATGAAAGGACCTCCCGAATTCAAGCGGAAAGGCTTTGCAAGCTGGGAGAACTTCTCATCAAGAAGCAGCGGCTACCGAAACCCAAGCCAGAGCTCTGCCGAGACTTGCTGCTCGAAGCCTTGCGAAATCAAGGTCTAGGGCCACTCCCTTGGGGGCAGCAGAGCAGCCAACTGCGCCAGCGGCTGGAATTAGCTCACCAACATCTCGGCCGCCCTTGGCCAGCTCGTGACATCAAGCACCTGACGAACGAACCAGAAAACTGGCTGGGGAACTTCCTGCTCGGTTGCTTGAGCTGGGATGAACTGAAAGAGGTAGAGCTTTTGGAAGCTCTTTGGGGTGATCTCTCTTGGGACATGCGGCAGAAACTCGATCTGCTGCTGCCCGAAAAGCTGCAGGTCCCCTCAGGGCGAGAAGCGAAGATCATCTACAACGATGGTGAAGCAACGCTTTCGATCAAGCTTCAAGAAATGTTCGGCTGCGACAAAGGACCGTCAATCTTGGCCGGCACACTACCGGTAACGATCGAACTACTATCTCCAGCCGGAAGAGCGCTTCAACGGACCAAAGATCTCGCCAGCTTCTGGCGAGGCAGCTATCAGGATGT
The DNA here is from genome assembly GCA_949486985.1 of Prochlorococcus marinus str. MIT 9215. GTDB lineage: Bacteria > Cyanobacteriota > Cyanobacteriia > PCC-6307 > Cyanobiaceae > MIT-9215. Next base: position 1,487 of record CATBLW010000028.1, on the reverse strand, counting down.
TCGGCGAGACATGCGTGGGCGCTACCCGAAGCATCCCTGGCCAGCCAACCCAATTGAAGCCATAGCCACAGCCAAGACAAAACAACGCAACGGCGAAAAGAATCCAGGCAAGGGCTAAGATCAGAGCGAAGAAGAAACGTCTGTAAAAGCTTCCCCAGTCAAGGCTTCTCCAACCTTTGTTACGTTAAACAAGCCCAATCTCTGCCCATGTCTGACAACGTTCAACCCCGCTTCGGGTTCGTCAACTTCGCCGAGACCTGGAACGGTCGTCTAGCGATGGCAGGCATTCTGATTGGCCTCAGCACCGAACTGATTACCGGCCAAAGCATTTTCACCCAAATAGGCTTGGGCTGACTTGCCTTGTTCAGGCATTCAGGCCAATCGTTGAAAGCCACAATGCGCCAAGAAGAATGCCCGTAGCGATAGGCCATTCTGGATAGACATCAGGATCAGAACCTTGCCCCGTTTCTTTGTCAACAATCAGCGCGACGGAGCACGGTTGATCAGCAGCGCACTGCTGATTTTCACAATCGCCACAACGCAACTTGACCATGCCTGGGGGCAAATACTTGCAGGCCTGAGTTTGGCGATCAGCATCTACTGGTGGATGGCATACCGGCGCCTTGGCAAGTGAATCTCTCCCGAACTATTCGGTACGCGAACTCAACGTGGCCATTGGTACGTTGCTGGAGAGAGGGTTTGCACCTCGCTTTCTGGTGCAAGCCTCTGTGTCCAAACCTCAGGTCAAGAAAGGGCATCTCTGGCTAACGCTTTCCGACGGGGACGCCAGCATCTCGGCTGTCGTTTGGGCATCGCAACTGCAGAAGATGTCCTACAGACCCGCAGAAGGTGATGGAGTCACAGTCGTCGGCAAGCTGAATTTCTGGGCAACTCGTGCAAGTTTGTCCGTTCAGGTTCTCGACATTCGTCCAAGCCTATCGACTGTGCTGCGACAGTTTGAGCTGGTAAGAAACCTCTTGGCTCATGAGGGGTTGATCAATTCGGCAAGACAACGAGCATTGCCTTCGCACCCTGGCGTGATCGCCATCCTCACAAGCGTGCCAAGTTCCGCGTTAGCAGACATGCTGCGCACTGCAAAAGAGCGATGGCCTATTACCAGGCTGCTGATCATTCCAATCCCTGTTCAAGGTGATGTAGCCATACACGTTCAATCGGTGCTGAAAAGACTTGCAAGCCAGCATCAACGCCTAGAACTTGATGCCATCGTGCTGGCCAGAGGGGGTGGCAATAGAGAAGACCTGATGCTGTTCGACGACGAAGGGTTGTGCCGCGAACTCGCAACCTTCCCGATCCCGGTGGTGACAGGAATAGGACACGAAGACGATCTCACAGTTGCCGATCTTGTCTCTGACCATCGCGCCGCGACACCAACCGCAGCGATGGTGGCATTGCTACCAAGCCGTGAAGCTGCCAAGGGAAAAATCATGCAAATCCAGCAGAGACTTGAAGATCATTGGCATTGGTTG
>CATBLW010000027.1 GCA_949486985.1 Prochlorococcus marinus str. MIT 9215 | reverse complement strand
CAATCTGGACTCTTTCTTATGTGAGCCCTCATGGTCTCTGCTTTGCAGATATCGCTTGAATTGACGATGATTGGCCGTATTGTTTATTGCAATTTGATGTTTATGGATAAAGCTAATAATATTGCTCTGAAAATTTAATTTTCATTTTCTACTAGAAATTATATTTATGCATATACATTCCTGGCACCCTGCTTGAGATGGAGTGACTCTCCGTTCTACAAAGGCTTAGCCATATGTAGAGGTACAAGTTTTAGTGCCTTCAGCTTTTGGCGGAGGTCACAACGCTCTTGAAGCTATTGGGATCCATCACGGCGAGCTGAGCCAACATTTTCCGGTTGATCCGGATGTCGGCTTGCTTGAGCCCACCAATCAAACGGCTGTAGCTCACGCCATTAAGCCTTGCGGCTGCATTAATGCGAGCAATCCAGAGGCGTCGAAAATCACGCTTGCGGCGGCGGCGATCTCGATAGGCGTTGCAGAGTGCCTTCATCACCCGCTGGTTAGCGGTGCGAAACAGTCTGCCGTTGCTGCCACTGAAACCACGGGCCAGTCTCAGAATCTTGTTACGGCGTTTGCGGGCAACGTTGCCTCTCTTGACGCGGGCCATGGGGAATGAATCGAAGTAGTGGAATCAGATCAGCTGGGACGACCTTGGTTGTCTTGGTCGTTGGTTAGGCGTAAGGAAGCATCAGGCGAACGTTGTCAGCATCGCGCTCATCAACAACAGCTTTGGTGCCCAGATGGCGCTTGAGCTTCGTGCTTTTGTGGTCCAGCAGATGGTTACGGAACGCGCGACGACGCATGAACTTGCCAGTGCCGGTTGCCTGGAACCGCTTTGCGGCAGCTTTGCGGGTCTTTAGCTTGGGCATCTCCTGAGACTCGGGCACAAACAAACACTTTACGACCTTGCCCGACCTCAAGACAATGTCCGCATGATGGAGCGATGGATTCATCCTTTACATCGGTGGTCAAGAGTTCTCCAAAATTCGTTTTGCGGCGGAGCAAGGCCATCAGTAGTAGTTGGCTATTGATGGCTGGGCTTTCGCTCGGTTGTCAGGCCCAGGAGATAGCAGCACCGCCTGCACCCGTCCCTCTTTTGCCGACCCATCGGTTGATGCCGGCACCGCCTTTGCTGACGACGGGTCGTTCGTTGTTATGGGTGGCTTTGGATGATCACCTGGGCCAAGAAACCGAAGACAACAAGCCAGCTCCTGCCTTGCAGTTGAAGAGCGCCGGCCAACCGCTGCTACTCAGAGATGCTGGCGGTGAGGTGCATCGCTCGTTATCGATCACGCTCAGCTGGAAGCAAGTTTCTCTTGACACGCCTCAGCAGTTCGCAAGGTATGTGGCTGGGCCATTTGCAAGTTTTGAGTCTGCTGAGCGCGTTGCAATGGATTGGCGGCAGGCCGGTGTCGATGCCGTGGTGGCTCATCCCAATGACTGGCAAGTTTGGGCGCCTCTTTCAATAAGGCCTCCTGAGGAGGTGCCTTTCCAGGTCAGGCGAGAGACGGTTGCTCGATTCGTGCAACCAGTTCTGCAGCTGCCTGAAGGTGCGATCACCCTGGCTGCGCCCTTGGAGATTGAGGCCCCGGATGGTCTCGATTGGCAGGGTGGTGTCTACCGCGGTCCGTTCCGTTTGCAGCCTGATGCCTATGGGAGTTGGACACTCGTTGAGCAGGTGCCTTTAGAGAGTTATTTGTTGGGGGTGGTGCCCCATGAGATCGGTGCCGGGGCACCAGTTGCTGCATTGATGGCTCAGACGGTGCTTGCACGAACTTGGGCTTTGGCGAATCGTCATCGCTTTGCTGTAGATGGTTATCACCTCTGCAGCGATACACAGTGCCAGGTGTATCGCGATCCAAGGCAGGCCAGTGATGGGGTCCGTCAGGCGATTACAACGACAGCGGGAAAAGTTCTTAGTTGGCAGGGGCAGCCGATTAGTGCCGTTTATCACGCCAGCAATGGTGGGGTGATGGCTGCTGGTTCCGAAGCCTGGTCGATGGATTCTGTTCCTTACTTACGTGCCCAGTTGGATGGACCAGCGGCCTGGGGCGAGCAATTTGCTTGGCCATTGGTCGCTCCATCGTCTTTGGCGACGCTCTTGCAGCTGGGCGATGAGGCCTATGGCTCGGCACATGTTCGCTTTCGCTGGCAGCGCACACTCACGGCTGCTCAGATTCAACAGGCTTTGCAGTCTTTGGCACCGGGCTTGGCGTTGCCGCAGCAACTAACTGTTAGCGAAAGGGGCGCAAGTGGGCGGGTGCTTGCTTTGGAGATTCGCAGTTCCGAGACTCAGCCGCCTGTGGTGTTGCGTTTGGACAGCATTCGCCGCCATCTACGTCAGTTGCCAAGCACTCTTTTTGTGATCAAACCGGAGAGTGAAGGTATCTGGAGGTTTACCGGCGGTGGCTTTGGTCATGGAGCCGGTCTTTCTCAGGCTGGAGCCATTGATTTGGCCTTTCGTGGTTGGAGCACGGAACAAATTCTGAGCCATTACTACCCAGGGACAATGTATGGACCTTTGCCTCAGATTGAGAACGCCCACTAGAGTCGCTGCACTTTGGAACCATCCATGGCCGCGGCCGCAGTGACTGGTGATCACAGACGCGGCAAGACAGCCCTGTTCCTGATCGCTTGTGGCTGGGCAGGTGCAGCGCCTCATTGGTTGGACGCTGGCAGAAGTTTGCTGCCTGCGATCACCCTGGCTTTTGTGCTGGGAGGCTATGTGTTGCGCACAGTTTTGCGCGGCTGGGGTGTGGCCTCAGAGGAAGCTGAAGCCAACGCTTTGCAGTTGCTAGCCGACGATGCCTGGCCCAGGGTTGATGTTGTCGTTGCTGCCAGGGATGAAGAAGCGGTTGTCAGCCGCTTAGTTGAGAGGCTGTCAGCCCTGCGATATCCAGAAGGAAAGTTGGTCAATTGGATTGTTGATGACGGGAGTGAGGATGCCACCCCAGAATTATTGGATCAGCTGGCTGAGAAGTTCTCAAATATTCAGGTGATCCATCGGCCTCCTGCTGCAGGGGGAGGTAAATCAGGTGCGTTGAATGAAGCCTTGCAAAAGGTTGAGGGTGATTGGTTATTGATTTTGGATGCCGATGCTCAGCTGCAGGACGATCTGTTGATGCGCTTGGTGTCCTTTGCGCAACAAGGGGGATGGTCTGCGGTGCAGTTGCGCAAGGCAGTGATTAACCCGCAACACAATGTGCTCACGCGGGTGCAGGCGATGGAGATGGCTCTTGATGCCTTGATGCAGCAGGGGCGTTTGGCTGGCGGTGGCGTGGTTGAACTGCGTGGCAATGGTGAGTTGCTTCAGCGCAGCGTTCTGGAGTCATGTGGGGGGTTCAATGAAGACACGGTGACCGATGATCTTGATCTGAGTTTTCGCTTTCTTACAGCTGGTGCTCAGGTGGGCATTCTTTGGGATCCGCCAGTGCAAGAGGAGGCTGTCGAGAGTGTTGGGGCTCTTTGGAAACAGCGGCAGCGTTGGGCTGAGGGGGGCTTGCAGCGCTTCTTTGATTATTGGCCAACCTTGATGTCCAATCAGTTGAGCATCAAGCAGCGTTATGACTTGGCTTGCTTTTTTCTGCTGCAGTACGCCCTTCCAGTGGTCTCGTTTTCAGACCTTGTTACCACCCTGTTGACGCGCACGATTCCTACCTATTGGCCGCTGTCAATCGTTGCTTTTAGCGTTTCAGGCATGGCGTATTGGCGCGGTTGTCGGCGTGTGAGTGAGGGGCCGCCATTGCCATCGCCGCAACCATGGACACTGCTGATGGCAATTACCTACCTTGCCCACTGGTTTGTGGTTATCCCTTGGGTAACGATCAGGATGTCGCTTTTACCGAAGCGGTTGGTATGGGCCAAGACCAGTCATCGTGGCCAGGAACCAATCCAGGCTTGAGGTTTATAGGTCCACGTCCAGAACTTTGCCGTTGAAAAAGTCAGCCAGCTGCTTGGCTTTTGTGTCGAGTTGCTCCTGAGCAGCAGGAGGTTGATTTTGGGTTTGATGCGTTTGAACGTTCTGTTGATTTGTTGGTGT
>CATBLW010000026.1 GCA_949486985.1 Prochlorococcus marinus str. MIT 9215 | reverse complement strand
AGGCCTTGGTCTGGACTGGATCCGTTGAAGCCGGCACCACTGATCACTCCGGCATTGGCCACGTCGCTCTCTTCACTTAAGACCTTGGCAATTTCTGCGCCAAGCTTTTGCGTTTCGACGAGTGAGGCACCATTTTGCAGTTGGAAGAAGCCAAGCCCATACCCCTGGTCTTCCTCGGGAATGAAGGCTGTTGGCATGGCTGTGAAAGCCAGGCTGGTGAGCAGAATGCCGCCGATCAGGGCAGCCATGATCAAGCGGCGGATGTTGATCAGGCGGGTCAGTAGACGTGCGTAGCCGCGTTGCAAGCGGTCGAAGTTGTTGTTGAAGATTCTGAAAATTGTGGTCAGATTGGCGCCTGCGTAAGCACCAACCGCCATGCCAAGGATGTAAGTCCAGTTTCCAAATGATGCGGCACTAAAGCGACCGAAGGCCAAGCCTGTGAGAACTCCAGCGACGATCCAGCTCCAACCCTTCGGCTCGCGAGCTTTCTCTTGGCGAAGAATCAGGCCCGACAACATCGGCGAGAAGGTCAGGGCATTGAAGGCGGAGATGGCTACGGAGAAGGCAATCGTGAGAGCAAATTGCTTGTAAATGATGCCGATACCACCTGGATAGAAGGCCACCGGCACGAATACAGCCATCAACACCAAGGCTGTGGCGACCAGGGCTCCAAAAAGCTCACCCATGCATTCGAGTGCTGCAGCGCGGGGCTTCATGCCCTTCTCGATATTGCTGGACACCGCTTCAATGACCACGATCGCGTCATCAACCACCAGGCCTGTGGCTAACACAAGGCCAAGCAAGGTGAGTTGGTTGATCGAGAAACCGAAGACTTTCAGGAAGGCAAAGGTGCCAATTAGAGAGATCGGAATCGCCAGGCTGGGCACCACCGTGGCTCGCCAGTTCTGCAAGAACACAAACAGAATCACCAGCACCAGCACGATCGCCAGGCCGAGTGCATCAACGACTCCTTCGACTGAGGATTCAATGAATTGACCGATGTTATAAATCTCTGAGACGGTGACGCCAGGGGGCACAATTTCGGCAAAATTATTGATCTCTTCAACAACCGCCTGGGAAACATCCAGTGCATTGCTGGATGGTGTCTGATAAACACCCACGATCATGGCCGGCAAACTGTTTTTATCGATCGCGTCGACTGCGTAGGTGTCGGTGCCATAGCGAACTTCACCAACATCTCTGAGTTTCAGCAGATTGCCGCTTGGGGTTCGACTGATAATCAGGTTGTTGAAGTCTTCAATTGAAGTCAGAAAGCCATTGCCTTCAACCAGTATTGGATAGGTGTATTTCTGGTCGCCAGATGCTGGCGGACCACCAACGAGGCCGCCAACAGCAACGCTGTTTTGTGATTGCACTGCTTGGATCACATCTGCGGATGTGAGTTGGTAGGCGGCCAGTTTCTCCGGATTAACAAATAACCAGAAGGCTGGGTTGGCTCCGCCATAGACCGTGACTTGGGCGACGCCTTCAACTCGTGAAAGCGGGTAATAAAGTTGTTCGTAAATCAGGCCATTGAGGT
>CATBLW010000025.1 GCA_949486985.1 Prochlorococcus marinus str. MIT 9215 | reverse complement strand
TCAGCATGAGATCAGCGGCCCATGAGCTCTTGCACAACTGAAAGTTGGCTGGTGTCTCGCAGGATCAACACCACACTTAGGCCGACCAGCAGCACAAAGCCGGATTGCATGAAAGCCATCTGAAGGCGTTCAGGGATTGGACGTCCTCGCAATCCTTCCAGCACCAGCAGTAGGAGCTGCCCTCCATCGAAAAGGGGGAGGGGTAAGGCGTTGAGCACCGCCAGATTGATGGAAAGCAACGAGGCAAACAGCACCAGTCCAGCGCTTCCCTGACTGCTCAGTTGGGCACCCATTTCAACAATCTTCACAGGACCACTGACTTGTTGCGCGGTTGTCCCAAAGTCCGTGATCAGGCCTGCGTAGCCCTGCACAGTGCGGTTGAGCAGCGACATGAACTGGTCGTTGACATGCTTGATCACCTCAAAAGGTCCTTTGGCTGGGCGCGTTTTGCCGCTGATGTTGGCTTGCAATTGGGCCCCCACCTTGCCGCCACTCTGATGATTCGCTGGTGTGATGGTGATGGCTGTTTGTTGGTCGGCGCGAATCCGTTCGAGTTGGAATGGAATGCCAGGTGAGCCCTTGATTTGTTTGACCAAAACTTGAATGGCCTCTTCTCCTCGCCCTAGCGGAGTGCCATCAACGCTGGTGATTCGATCTCCAGCGGCGAGGCCGGCTGTTGCAGCGGCTTCTCCAGGCTGAACAGCCATCACCAGGACGCCAGGATCAGGCTGGCTTGGCAGTCCCACAATCGTGGCTTGACTGATCAGCACCAACCAAGCCAAAAGCAGATTGGCGATCACCCCAGCCGAGATCACCAGAGCTCGCTGGCCTAGAGGCCGATTGCGGAGCAGATCAGGATCATCGGCAGCGATATCACTGTCTTCCTCATCATCAGGAAATGAAACGAAGCCGCCAAGAGGGAGCGCCCTGATCGCATACGTGACGCCCCGACGTTGACGTTTGATTAGAGCGGGGCCAAAGCCAATAGAGAATCCATTGACTCGGATTCCTTGCATGGTGGCGGCCAGGAAGTGGCCAGCTTCATGAATCACGATCAGCAGCCCCAGAACCGCCAGCGCCGCAAGAACGTTCATTCCATCGCCATGAATTGCATCATTCTGGCTTGAGCTGATCTCCGCCGAAATAATTCACGAGTGCCTTGGGAATACGCACGCTGCCATCTGGTTGCTGGCCGTTCTCCAGAACGGCTGCCATGGTCCGCCCTACGGCCAAGCCACTGCCATTCAGTGTGTGAAGGAGGCGGGTGTTCTTTCCATCTTTGGTGCGAATGGCTGAACGTCTGGCCTGGAAATCCCCGCAGACACTGCAACTGGAGATTTCTCTATAGGTTCCTGCTCCAGGCAGCCAGACCTCAAGGTCGTAGGTACGGCAGGCAGAAAAGCCGAGATCGCCCGTGCAGAGTTCAAGAACGCGGTAGGGAAGTTCAAGGGCTTGCAGTACGGCTTCAGCATCAGCGGTGATCTGGTCGAGTGCGGTCTCTGAGTGGTCGGGATGGGCGAACCAGTACAGCTCGACTTTGTTGAACTGATGGAGCCGGATGAGTCCACGCGTGTCGCGGCCATAACTGCCTGCCTCGCGTCGAAAACAGGGGCTATAGGCCGCATAACGCAGAGGGAGTTGGTCGGCCGCAATGATTTCATTGCGGTGAAGCGAGGTCACGGGCACCTCTGCTGTTGGTGTGAGCCAGAGATCGTCCTGTGCGCAGCGAAAACTTTCTTCTGCGAATTTCGGTAGTTGGCCTGAGCCCGTGAGGCTGGCGGTATTCACCAGCACAGGTGGCATGACTTCCTGGTAGCCCTTTGCGGTGTGCAGATCGAGCATGAAGTTGATCAGTGCTCGTTCCAGTCGGGCGCCTTGGCCCATCAGGGTGACGAAACGACTTTGGGCAATCTTTACCGAGCGTTCGGTGTCGAACAGCCCCAGGCGTTCGGCAATTTGCCAGTGTTCCTCTAGGTTCTCTTCCTTTCGCGGTTCTCCCCAGCGCCGTCGCTCCTGGTTGTCGTTTTCATCGCGGCCATCAGGGCAATCTGGCGAGGGCAGATTTGGGAAGCTGAGCAGTTGTTCGCGCAAACGGGCGGATATTTCTTTTTCTTGTTCTTCAACGGTGGCAACGTTGTGTTTGATTGCGTTGCCTTGTTGCCGTAATTCGCTGATCTCACTGGATTTTGGATCGGCACCTTCTTTGATCAGCTGGCCCACTTGTTTGCCGATGCGGTTCCCATCGGCCTGGAGGCTGCTGCGTTGTTCTTCAAGCGCTTTTTGTTGTTGAGCGATGCTTTGTAAATCGGTGAGATCCACCTCCATGCCTCTGCGCCCAAGCTCTTGGGCAATCAGATGGGGGTTGTCACGCACCAGGCGCTGGTCAAGCACGAGGGTTCTGATGTCAGCGCCGGCAGCCTAAGTGTTGTTGAACCAACTTTTTCAGATCTCTAGCAATAGTCATTCCAGCTCAAGCGCTGATCTGGGTTGTTGCCAATGAAGCAGGGCGAGCTCGACCGCTGGCTGCCCATTCTTTGAGGGAGTTCAGTTGCTCTCTTGCGGTGCGTGAGAGGGGCACCAATTGACTTGCGGCAAGGATTAGATCACTTTCACTTAATTCGCGGCGTTCAGTGAAAGCCAGGTGCATGCCTTCAATCACGGTTTGCTCCAGTTCGGCTCCAGAGAAGCCTTCGGTGCGATCCACTACGGCATTCAGAGGCAGGTTTAAATCCGCTCGTCGCCTATGAACGTGTAATTCGAGAATGCTGCGTCGCTCCTCAATGAGTGGCAGGGCAAGCAGAAAGATTTCGTCGAAGCGCCCTTTGCGTAACAGTTCTCCTGGTAGGCGTTCAACGCCATTTGCTGTCGCGACCACGAAGACGGCGGAGGTTTTTTCTGCCATCCAGGTGAGAACGTTCGCCAATACCCGTTGGCTTGTGCCGCCATCACTGCGGGCATCGCCACCAAATCCTTTGTCGATTTCATCAATCCAGAGCACACAAGGTGCCATGGCCTCAGCGCGTTGGATCGTTTCTCTAGTGCGAGCTTCGCTGGCGCCTACAAGTCCGGCAAAAAGCCTGCCGACATCGAGGCGAAGCAGGGGCATCGACCAGCTATGAGCGATGGCCTTGGCCGTCAGCGATTTACCCGTGCCCTGAGGGCCAACCAGAAGCACGCCACGAGGCAGGGGTAATCCGAAGTGACGGGCTTCATCGGAAAAGGCTTGATGGCGTTGATCAAGCCAGGCTTTGAGGCTATCGAGGCCGCCAATATCAGCGGGGGTGGCTTCGGTGACGCAATATTCGAGAACTTCACTGCGGGCAACACTTTGCCGCTTTTCCTCGAGAACTTCGTGGAGATCTTCACGGCCAAGTTGGCCACGCTGGGCTAGGGCACGGGCGGCAACCTGACGCACTCTGACTTCGCTCAGTCCGCTGCAGGCATGGGTTAATTCTTCCAAGACATCCGCTTCAAGCGCGGTGCCACTTGTTTGGGCAATATTGTTCAGCAGGTTGCGCAATTCTGGTTCTTGCGGCAAAGGCAAATCCAGAATTGTGAGTGCATCATCGAGGTCGCTGGGAGGAGTCCAGGGACCAGAGCAGAGCACCACAGTGTGCGGCTGATGGCGTAGCTCCCCAGAAAGGTTGCGCAACATTCTGGCGATGCCTGGGTCTTCACAGAAGCGATGGAAATCTTTCAATAGCAGCAGGGTGGGACTGCTGGCGTCCAGCTTTTGCAGCCATTGCAAGACGGCCATTGGTTGCTTGGCACCAAGGCCTTCAGCGTTGAGTACACCCTGAAGACCTGCAATGAAATCCCAGCAGGCCAATCGCCGAGGCTTCAGTCTTGTGGCGGCTTGCTTAAGCAATGCCGCCACACGCTCTTCCTCGCTACTGCGAACCCATAGCAAAGGTGTTCTGGCTCGGATCAGTAAATCGAGTTGTTCCTCCCAGGCCTTCATGATGAGTTCAGCTTTCGCAATGCTGCCCAGCGTGGATCGATGGGGGCTTCGTTTTGAGGTTCATGCTCAAGGATCTGATTGGGTTGTTTCTTTTTGGCTAGGGGCGGACCGGGGCAATCTTCGCCGCAGTGATTGACGACAGGTAACTGCAGGCTGAGTTGTTCAAATACCCAGCGCTCAGGATCAAAGCTGCCGAGGGGGTCGATGCATTCCACAAGGTTATCGATTCCGTTGAGCATGCTGACGCCAGTGCTGTTATTCGTCTCTTCAGCGTTGTCTTCTAGCCAGATCAGCTCGTCGGTATCAAAAGCGAGGTTTTGATTGAATTCGTTCAGGCATCGGTCGCAGCAGAGCGTCACGATGGTGCTCACCTTGCCCTTGACCTCAAGCACGTTGCCTTGATGCTCGGCGCTGATGCTGCCTCTTACAGGCGTAAGAGAAGCAAGCTCCTCGAGATTCCCCTCGATAGACCAGACCCTTGGGGCTGCAAGGGCTCGCAGTTCTTGCAGCCGAATGGCTTGTAGCCCTGGGATCATTTGTTGCCGCGTTTCGGTTCAAAGGGAAGGCGACCTCCGCCTCCAGCCGTGGCCGCTGCACCTTCAGATTTCGCTTTGTCGGCCAATTGTTGGTCGAGAATGTTCTGAAGGTTGTCAGGCAAAGCTTCTCGGGTGAGCAGAAAGGTTTGCCCCGCCTGGAAAATATTGGCGATCACCATATAAAGCAGCACACCCGCAGGCAGGGGGAAGAACAAAAACATCCCCGTGATCATGATGGGAGTGATTTTGTTGGCTGTTGACTGCTGAGGGTTGGCAGGCATTCCCATACCCGAAAGCAGCTGTGAGACCACAAGCGTGACGCCGAAAGCGCCGACCAGAATGGCAATGTCCCAGTTGATCGCTCCATCGACATAGAAGCCAACTTGGCCGAGGGCTTTGATGAACAGGAAGCCACTGCGGGCCGCGAGACCTGGAATCTTGCCTTCAACCGTGGCATCTCCAGTTGTTAAGGCTTTGACGGTGCCATCACTAGACACCTGAACAACGCCCTCTCCTTTGGAGACACTCCAGGCTGGTTTGAATTTGGATCCGTTCTCAACACCATCCAGCTTGCTGTTAAAGCTTTCGCCAGAAAGGGTTTGTAGGTTGATCTTGACGGTTTCTCCAGTGCCTACTTTCGTGCCACTTGGCAAGGTCGCTACAACAGGGAAATGTTCGGTTTCGCTAACGAAAATCGAATGTCTGGCACTTTTGAATGGTTTTGGTTCGACTGCCGCGATCTGTTCGGCCGGGAGAACCTTGAAGTTCACCGTGTAGGGCACATCGGCGAATGGAGAGCCCCTCAAGGTGGCGAAAAGGGCAAACAGAATTGGCATCTGTACCAAAAGAGGCAGGCAGCCAGAGAGTGGGCTGCCGAACTCCTTCATCAGTTTTCCCAGTTCATCCTGCTGCTTTTTGGGCTCATTGGCATACCGGCTTTTGATTTCAGCCTGGCGCTTTTGCATCACCGGTTGGGCAATGCGCATGCGACGTGCGCTTCGGATCGAGCCCGCACTGAGAGGGAACAGAGCCAGGCGGATCACCACTGTTAGGGCAACGATGGCGAGGCCGTAGCTGGGTACCAATCCATAGAAGAAATCCAGGATCGGGATCAGAATGTTGTCGGAGATGTACCCGATCACGATGCGTCTTTGAGGGCGAGTGGAACGTTGATGCCAGTGTGCAACAGCACTCAAGCGGCAGGGTTGGCCGTTTCGGTTGGATTAGGCGGCGAACCCCCTTGCATCCTGGGATAAACCTTTGTTTTTGCGTGTGCTGATTCGCTCAAGGATGTATTTCTCGGTCTCTCTAAAGCGGGGAACAGATCGCATCTCCAGCTTCGCGCCATCGTTCAGAACAATCACCATGTCACCCCAGAATCCGAGGCCGCGAGGCATCGAACGCACCTCATCGATTTTGCTGTAAACCACATCGGTGCGATCTCTGCCCATCCAGCCCCCAGTGACTGAAATCCGTCGGCTGGTGATCCGAAAGCGCAGCCATAAAGCTCTGACAACCGCCCCCACCGTGAAAGGAAGGCCGATAAGGGTGAAACCCACCAAAAGATTCATGATCAGGTCCCCTTTGGCGGGGCCCCCCTCATAGAACACGTCTTCTGCGGTAGTGGTCATCGCAATAAGCCTGCTTCACGGAGCAATCTGTCGCATTCTTCCAGTAATGGTGAATGTTGTGTTGTTGATGAGGTTGGTTTAAGGCTGATCAGAGCCCACTGATTGGCATGCTCACTTGCCCCCTCAAGACGGATCCTGAGATGGTCATGCAAAAGACGTCGCAGCCGATTGCGAATCACGGCCTTTTTGGACACTTTGCTGCTGATTTGCACCCCGCATCGACATGCTGTTGATTTGGCATGGCGCTGAGGAGATTTCAGTAGTCCTGGCTTGGCTTTGACAACCCTAAGCACCATTAAGGGACCGTGAAAACGGATCCCTGATCGATGGAGGCGGTCAAAACACCTGTTCCCCCTTAATCGCATTGATGCTGGCAGCACCATGGGGAATTGCTTCTTGGGAAGCCTGGCAAGGGTGGTTGTGAAGTGTGGCTCTTGAAGGGGCTTGAAGCTTCTTTGAAGATCAAGCCTTCTTATGCAGATAAACGGGCGCGACCTCGTTTGCGGCGACTGCGAATGACTCGGCGACCTGTATGCGAACGCATCCGCACACGAAATCCTGAGACACGCTTCCGCTTCCGGCTAGTTCCACCAAGGGTTCGTTTTGTCATAGCAGGAGATCAGTGCCCGTCATGTCGTCAATCCGCCAATTTATCAGCTCAGTTGATGTCGATCATCCAACTGCCGAGGTATCCGGCAAATGGGACATCGCCAGGAGCCTGGGCAAGAGCATTGAATTGGAACATGCCGCCCTGGCTGGGATTGAAAATCTTCATGACCACGGCGTAAGTTTCTTCCGTGGGGAGAGGGGTATCAGGGAAGACCTCAATTCCAGTGTTGTTTTCGGCGACCTCGAACACGGCAGGAATTGTCTCTTCGCAGCGGGTGCGGGAGAGCATCCCGCCAAGATTCACCTTGCAAAGACTGAGGTTCTTTGTCTTGATGCTCGCATCGAAATAATCAGGTATTTGGATGCTCAGCTTGAGGATGGCCGTCTTGCGATCCTGGGGCTTCAAAATCAAGTAGTAGGTTGCTCGATCCCTTTTCGCTGTTGAGCTCTGCCAGTAATAGAGCTTTCTGTAATCCTTAGAATTATCCCAACGGAATTCCAATAAAGCCGGCGTTGACTGCGCTTGAACCTGATTCGGCTTGAGAGCCTCGAGCATTACTCCGCTTCCCATCACTCCTGCTGTTAGTCCGAGTGCAGCGAGGGACTTTGGGAGCAAGTTCAAGAAAGTAGGAGCCATGGGTATAGAGCGGGTGTTGATCAGCACCGCCGCCAAAAACTATATGGATTCTCCCTATGGCCTAGGTCAGAAGGGTCTTCAATGGGCCGGACCTGAAGCTGTCAGTTGTGACTGGATCGATCTGGGCGTAGCAATTTTGCTTCTCGCAGGTATGGATGCACGGGCTTTTGTTCCGCTGGAAGCCAGGCATGGGCAAGGATTCGGATGCAGCGGTTCAGATCTCCGACGACTGCCATCTGTTGACAGTCAAGAAGGGCGACAGCATCCCACCCCTTTTGTTTTCGTGCGATAGCGGCGGGGAAGCAGGCGTTGAGGTCAGCGGTTACGGAGAATGTCACTGAAACGATGCGCTGAGGGTTGAGCTCGTTGCGTTGCATCAGTTCAGACACCAATTCAGCAACGGCGGTTTCGATCGCTGCAGTGGAGTTGGCAGTGCAGGTGGTTGCTCCTCGCAACCCCCACAACTGCATGTCTTGCCCATGGATGGTCATGGCCTGAACAGCCAAAGGACTTCACCGCTGTTGGCAAATTCCAGTTTCAGCAGTTCTGCAAGATTGGCAAGAAGTTTGCTGCCTGGAAGTAATCCTCCCAATCGTTTCTTCTCACGTCCGAGTGTGAGTGGGCGGGCAGTGGTTTCATCCAAGTCGGCGAGTTGGGCCGCTAGACGCCTGGCATGCTCTTCATCGCCGAGTTCATCAATCAAACCCAGCTCCTTGGCTTGGGCTCCTGTGAAAACACGGCCATCGGCAAAACTGCGTACTTTTTCAGGACTGAGTTGGCGTCCTTCAGAAACGGCATTGACGAATTGCGCATAGCTGCTGTCAATCAGTGATTGCAGCAACTGCCGCTCCTCTTCTGTCAGTGATCGATCCGGCGAAAGGATGTCTTTGTAAGTGCCGCTTTTTACTGTCTCGAAGCGAATCCCAATCCTTTCGAGCAGCTTGGAGAGGTTGTTGCCGCGCAGAATCACACCAATAGACCCCGTGATGGTGCCTGGATTGGAGACGATTTTTTCGGCAGCAACACCGACATAAACCCCACCGGAGGCAGAAATGTTGCCGAAACTTGCCACAATTTTGCAGCCCTTTTCTCGCAGTCTGAGCAGGGCCGCATGGATTTCTTGACTGTCTCCGACAGTCCCTCCGGGACTGTCGATGCGTAGTAAAAGTGCAGGGAATTCCCTTTCCTCAACTTGCTTTAGAGCCTTGAGCACCCGCTTACGCGTTGCACCATTAATGGCTCCTTCGATGGTGATTCGTGCCATCCGCCGGCGGGATTTGCGGCGCCAGGGCCAGACCATTCGAGTCGTTCGTAGTGTCTCGGATCTTAAAAAGGAAGCAGCTATCTGGCCCCATGTTCGCAATTAGGCGTTGGCTGTTAATGGTTCTGCCTTTTGCTCTGTGGGGTACGGCCATGGCCGCCATGGCGCCGTTGGTGGTCTCAGGAGGACCTGTTCTGGTGGCTTGTTTGCGCCTATTGCCGGCAGGCTTGGCGTTGCTGATTGCCCTGCCTTTTCTTGGCAGGAGCTGGACCATCTCCACGGCTGACTGGGGTTGGTTTTTGCTGTTTACGGTTGTCGATGCCAGCCTTTTTCAGATTTTTCTGGCCAAGGGTTTGGCGGATACCGGTGCTGGCTTGGGTTCCGTGCTGATTGACTCCCAGCCATTGTTGGTGGCTCTTTTGGCACGGAGCCTTTTCGGAGAGGCGATTAACCCGATTGGTTGGTTGGGTTTGATGCTTGGCTTGGTAGGGATTGTTTGTCTTGGAGCCCCTCCGGAACTACTTCGTCATTGGTGGTTATTGGGGCAACCGGCTTCGATGGCAAGCCTCTGGGATCAAGGTGAGGCGTGGATGTTGGCTGCTGCTGTCGCCATGGCCCTTGGCACTGTGTTGAGTCGTTATGCCTGTCGCAACAGTGACCCTGTGGCCGTAACCGGTTTCCATATGGTTTTAGGGAGTGTGCCCTTGCTCATCTGGCATGGATTTGATCGCAGCTGGGCTTTTTGGCCTGATTGGACAAGTTTTGATTGGGCATTGATGGCCTACGCCAGCCTTTTGGGCAGTGCAGTGGCTTACGGGATGTTTTTCTGGTTCGCCAACAGGGTTGAACTAACAAGTTTCAGCACCCTGGCGTTTCTTACTCCTGTATTCGCATTGGCATCTGGAGGTCTTTGGCTTGGAGAACGCCTTCAGCTCCTCCAATGGATTGGTGTTGGCTTGGTGCTGATTTCAGTTGTGCTTGTTAGTCAGCGGCGACGTTTCTGGGAACCAACTTCGGCTGCTTCTGAAGTGATGAGAGGGGGGATTGGTGGATGAGAGAGCGTTCACGATGAAGATGGTGATGCTCAGGCCAATGGTTTGACTGAAATGCTGTCGTTCTATTGGCTGGCTGAATTCATGGCTAAATCATCAGCCCTCTTCGCCATTGCTGATTCGATCGACAGAAGTGCTCTCTTAGGTTCTTGATCAAGGATTAGACCTGGCTGAGGGAATCCAGCTGTGCCCCATACCCGTGGCGAATGGCTAGGGCTTGGCTGACTCCCCGGGACTTAGATGCACTTTCTTTAATTGATCAACATGGGTGCCCTCTGATTCGTCATGCAAACTTTGAGCCTCGTGTTTGTTGTCTTGACGGTGGATCGTTCAGCTTCTCAGGAGGTTTGCTCTAGAGGCGTGTTTACGTTTAGGCATCCTGGGCAGGGATGATGTCTTCATCACCCCATGGTTGTGATCTATCTGGCGTGATGCAGAAGCTTTCCCCACAGCAACGGCGTCGAGGCCGTTTGCTGATCCTGGCTCTTGGTTTGGCTCTGTTCCTTTGGCAGTTGGGTTCAACCGGACTGGTGGATGAAACACCGCCGCTCTTTGCGGCAGCCGGTCGGGCCATGACGACCACGGGAGATTGGTTGACGCCAAGGGTTAATGGCTTGCCGCGCTTTGACAAGCCTCCTTTGGTCTATTGGCTCATGGGCATGTTCTATAGCTTGCCCGGTCACGATGCTTGGGATCCTTTAGGAACCTGGGCGGCGCGTTTGCCATCGGCGCTTGCCGCCTTGCTGATGATGCTGGCGCTTGGCGACACGGTGATGCTTTGGCCTCAGAGCCAAGACTCACGAGCTCGTCGCACGGCTGTGGCTGTCGCCTTGGCTTTTGCGCTCTCTCCTCTCGTGATGCTTTGGAGTCGGATCGCAGTTAGTGACGCACTTCTTTGCGGAACGTTGGGTGTGAGCCTGCTTCTCCAATGGCGACGCTTTGCAGCTCCCAGTCGTCAGCCTTGGTGGTTGGCTTGGGTTGTGTTGGGGTTGGCGGTGCTCACGAAGGGGCCCGTGGCTGTTGTCCTTAGCGGCCTTGTGCTGATTTTGTTCGCCGCCATGCAATGGAATCTGAATGTTCTTTGGCAGCGACTGCGGCCGTTGCCTGGCTTGTTGATCACGGCCTTGATCAGCCTCCCTTGGTATGGGATCGAATTGCTGGTAGAAGGGCAGCCTTTTTGGGATAGCTTTTTTGGTTATCACAATTTGCAGCGCTTCACGTCTGTTGTGAACAGTCATTTGCAGCCTTGGTGGTACTTCGGGCCTGTCTTGCTGGTGGCGTCGTTGCCGTTTAGCCCTTTGCTGATTCTTGGCTTGATGCAGAGCTTTGTTTCCTTGAAAGAAAGGCTCTCAGGATTGCAGTCAGCGCCGGAAGACTCTCTTCAGAGCTTTGCGACCTGCTGGTTATTGGGCGTGTTGTTGTTGTTCACCTCTGCGGCAACCAAATTGCCCAGCTACTGGTTGCCGGCAACACCGGCGGCGGCCTTGTTAATTGGATTGGCAGCTAGTGCTTCTCCTCAAGCTCGCTTGGGGCTGAAATGGGCCTGGGCGGGATCAATTGGTTTGGCTTTGGTTCTTGCCGCAGGTTTTTGGGCATCACCACTTTGGCTGCCTCAGATTTATGACCCTGAGATGCCAAGCCTGGCGACGGAATTGCTCGCTAGTCGCTTTGTTCTGAGGGCTGCAGTTTGTTTCAGCGTGGCTGGCCTATTGGGGGTTGTTTTGGCTTGGCAACCAAGGCCTGGACGCTTGCTGGCCATGCAAGGTCCCTTGGTGCTGTTTCACTTGCTGGCGATCTTGCCCATGTGGGCCTTAGGAGACAGGGTTAGGCAGCTGCCTGTTCGGCAAGTTGCTGAGCTGATGCTGACGTCCCAGAAAGCCCGTGAGCCATTGGTGATGGTCGGTGCCATGAAACCTTCTCTGCACTTCTACACCGATCAAGTTGTTGTGTATGAGGGACGCTCAGATGGCGCTTTGGTGAACCTGGCGGATCGTTTGCAATCTGAAAAGCGTCAGGGCTGGATCGCTCGACCCATTGATGGTCCGCAAGGCTCTCCCACCATGCTGTTGGTGATTGATCAGGGCACTGCAAAACGTATTTATTGGCAGGATCTTCAGCCTGAGAAGCTTGGCGAATTTGGGATCTATCGAGTCTGGCGGCTCTCTCGTCACAGGCTTGAGCAGCGAGCCCAGCAGCTGAGGGATGAAGGGATTCAACCTAATTGGCGTCGGCCGCGGCCAGAGCGGTTCTGATCATCTTGTTGGTGATCTTCTTGTTCCTGAATATCCCCGAGTTGTTGCCGCCTGCAGAAGCCACAGTGACCCCATAGGGAGATCTCGCCAGCTGGGGCAGGGCTTTTGCAGACATGACAGGAGGTCATGCCATGGACGTCAATGCGGCTGGGATGGCGAGCCCAGATCGTGGCTTCACTCTCCAGTTCTGTGCTCTTGTTTGTGGGGTGGTGTTGCTGTATCCGCAGATCCTTGATCTGATGCCCTGCAGCTCGCAGGCTCGCAAGGAGTTGAGGGCGGTTGTAATGAAGAGCCTGTCTCCATTGGGGATGACTAGCGCCGATAACAAGTAGGCCTTGGCGCAAGCTGAGTGGACGGCAATGGGGCGCTAGTTGAGGGCCTGCTAGTCGTGGCCATTCTTGCCAGAGAGCCGCCATGGCATTGTCTTTCTGCCAGGAGCTCTTGAGTGCATCGAGGCAGCTCGAAAGCGCTGAGACGGGTTGCGGTTG
>CATBLW010000024.1 GCA_949486985.1 Prochlorococcus marinus str. MIT 9215 | reverse complement strand
AGGCCTTGTCCCGCTTCATGGAATAATGCCCGTACTTGGCCTTCTGGATTTGACCCTTGATTTGCGCGGAACCCTGAGGGTTACCAGGACCCAGTTTCTTGAGGGCGAGTTCAGATTGCTTGATGCTCTCCTTAAACCGGTGGGTGTTAGTGTAGAAGGTGGCCATGAAGACATGAGGCTGGGGGTCCTCGGGATCTTCTTTGATCGCCTCCTGTAGAGACACAATGTTGGCAGCATCAGATGTGGCACAGGGAATGCCGAGAGCCAAACAGTTTCCATAAAAAATCTCCGCAAAGCTCTGACCAATCACTGCCCGAATGCCCCAACGCATCAACGCCTGAGGAGCATGTTCACGGCTCGAACCACAGCCAAAGTTGCCATTCACAACCAAGATCGCAGCCCCTTGATAAGCATCTAAATCAAAAGGGTGTGAGCCAGCTAATTCAAGGCGATCATCCTCAAAGACCTGATCCCCAAGGGCCTCAAAACTCACACACTTCAAAAAGCGAGCCGGGATGATTCGATCCGTATCGATGTCATCACCAACCAATGCAAGGGCGCTGCCGCACACTTGAGCAATGGAGCCTTGGGGGAAGGGATTAGACACAGGATCACTCATCAATGCTTGCTGAGGCCAGGGCTTAAATCTTTGCGCAACAGCGTCCGAACATCTGTCACCTGACCGGTAATAGCAGCGGCCGCCACCATCGCCGGACTCATCAACAAGGTGCGACCAGTCGCGGAGCCCTGACGACCTTTGAAGTTTCTGTTACTGGAACTGGCACTAATCTGCCGGCCCTGCAAACGGTCAGGATTCATCGCTAAGCACATCGAACAACCGGGTTCACGCCACTCAAACCCTGCCTCTCGAAACAAGCCATCAAGGCCCTCCGCTTCCGCAGCACGCGCTACCTGCTCCGACCCTGGCACCACAAAAGCCTTAATGCCTGCTGCCACATGTCGGCCCCTGGCAATCGCCGCGGCCGACTGCAAATCACTCAGGCGACCATTGGTACAGCTACCAATAAAACAAACATCAACGGGAACCCCGGCGATTGCCGTTCCTGGCGCCAGATCCATATATCGATAAGCCTCCTCAGCAATGGGCCTCTCGCTTGGCTCCAACGACTCAAGCGTCGGAACCCGCTCTTCAACAGAAACACCCTGCCCTGGGGTAATACCCCAAGTCACGGTTGGAGCAATACTCGCCGCATCAAATCGGACCTCATCATCGAAAACAGCTGAGGCATCACTGGCAAGGCTTCGCCACCAAGCCACTGCTCGCTGCCATGCTTCACCACTTGGGGCATGCAAGCTTCCCTTTAAATAAGCAAACGTGACCGCATCAGGATTGACATAGCCACAACGTGCACCACCCTCAATCGCCATGTTGCAAAGGGTCATGCGCTCTTCCATGGAGAGGGCTTCGATTGCTGGTCCAGCGAACTCATGGGCATAGCCCACACCTGCTTTCACTCCAAGGCTATGGATCACATGCAAGATCAAATCCTTAGCACTAACGCCTTCACTGAGCTCGCCATCGACCCAGATGCGCCTCACCTTGAGTTTGTTCATGGCCAAACTCTGACTCGCCAGCACATCACGCACCTGACTGGTGCCGATGCCAAAGGCAATCGCACCAAAAGCGCCGTGGGTGGAGGTATGTGAGTCACCACAAGCCACGGTCATGCCTGGCTGCGTAAGACCCAATTCAGGCGCAATGACATGCACGATGCCTTGGCGACCACTGCCCAAACCATGCAAGGTGATCCCGTACTTGGCGCAATTGCTTTCCAATGTGCTGAGCATTTCCTCAGCCAAAGGGTCAGCGAAGGGGCGGCTCTGAGTAATAGTCGGCACGATGTGATCCACCGTTGCCACTGTTCGTTCAGGGCATCTCACTGATAAACCCTTGTCCTCAAGAGCCGAAAAAGCCTGTGGGCTCGTGACCTCATGGATCAGATGCAGCCCGACAAAAAGCTGTGTGGAACCACCGGGCAGCTCAGCCACCCGATGCAACTCCCAAACCTTGTCATAGAGAGTGCCGACGCTCAAGGATCAAAGTCAGTAGCCGAAAAACCCTAGCTCCGAGCGAGCAAAAGCAACCGCAATCGATCAAGCCCACGGAACACAGTTAGTTGCTGAATGCCCTGCCTTCCACGACGAGAGCCAAAACGTTCCACGCTTGTCTCACATCCCTCTGGACCCGCCACAGCAAGATGCACCAATCCAACTGGCTTGGTCTCGGTGGCTCCTCCAGGACCCGCAACACCACTCACGGCAATAGACCAATCCGCCCCTAACCGCTGACGAGCACCTTGGGCCATGGCCTGCACCACGGGCTCCGAAACGGCACCATGTTTTTCCAGCAGCTCAGCAGGCACATCCAAAAGGGCCTGCTTCATGCCATCGCAATAGGCAATCACCCCACCCAGGAATGTCTCCGACGCGCCCGGAACAGCAACCAAAGCGGCGCCAAGGCCACCACCTGTGCACGATTCAGCGACCGCAAGCGTCTCACCACGTTGAGCCAATAGCGCAAGCACCACAGAAGCCAAGCTGTCACCATCAGCGCCAAAGCAGCTCAGACCAGTGCGTCGCCTCAGCTCGGCTTCAACAGGTTCTAAATGCTGTTGAGCTTGCTGAATGGTTGCTCCACGAGCCGTGATCCTTAGCTTCACCTCGCCCAGTCCTGCATAAGGCGCCACTGTCGGGTTGTCCTGCTCAAGCAGGTCAGCAACTTGTTCAGCAAGGGTGGACTCGGCAACACCTGAGAAACGCAACACTCTGCTTACGAACGTGTTGGCCCCACCGACATGCTGCCGAAGCCATGGCACAGCCGTCTGATGCCACATCTGCTTCATTTCAGACGGCACACCAGGCAAGGTGAGGATGGTGAACCCGTCTATCGGGCTCCAAATCATTCCTGGCGCCGTGCCAGTGGGATTGGCAAGAATTTCGGCTCCACGAGGTAGCAGAGCCTGCTTACGGTTGCTCGCTGCTGGGATACGACCACCAGAACTGAGCTTGGCCTGGATCTCCGCCCAAATCTCAGGACGTTCCTCCAGGGGCGTTTCAAAAACTGCAGCCAATGTTTCAGTGGTGAGATCATCAGGGGTTGGTCCCAGGCCACCAGTGGTGATCAAAATCCGGCTGCGAGTAGCCGCAGCCAATACGCAATCCTGAATGCGCGCTCTGTTGTCCCCAACAACGGTCTGCCGGTAGTGGGGAAGGCCCAACACGGCAAGCTCTTCAGCCAACCAACGTGCATTGCCATTGAGAATGTTGCCGAGCAACAGTTCCGTTCCGATACACAGAACCTCAACTCCAGGCTGATCTGAAGATTCAGTCATCATCCCTGTTTGAAACCTGTAACTCAGCTGGTGCCGCAGAAGGTGCCTGAGGATCCT
>CATBLW010000023.1 GCA_949486985.1 Prochlorococcus marinus str. MIT 9215 | reverse complement strand
GCCACGGCCCTGGTTGTTGAGGCAAAGCTGGCCATCATTGGGATCCATGCAGGCAAGACCTTCGCTCATCAGCCCCCAGTGAGCGCTGGGTGCATTGGGTTGGGCGGCTAAGCCTTGGGACCGCTGCCAGGTTTTGGTGGTGAGGTTCCAGATCTGGAGATGGGGCTCTGGAGTCTTGGTTGGCTGGCTGATGGCATCGCTGTTTCCCTTGGCGTCAATGTCTTCCTTGGCGTTGCTGTTTCCCTTGGCATCAAAGTCTCCTTTGGTGCCGCCGACTCCCTTGGAATCAAAGTCTCCCTGCAGGCTTATTGGCTGTTGATTTGGCTGCTCTGCAGGTTGGGCTTTGGGCTGGCTCTGGAGATGCTGCTGGAAAAAGTTCAGTTGCAGTTGTTGCGCTTCTGGCCACCATTGAAGGTGGGTTGCTGGGCCGATATGAAGTTCGGGATGGCCGCCTGCTGCGCAAGAGCGTTGATAAAGGTCTAGTAGGCCTTTTAGATGCGGATCCCACCAGCCACCAAGCAGAAGCATCGGTTGACGCAGCCAGCTGGCTAAAGGCTGATGAATAATCCAAGCGTCCTTGTTGTCAGCTGGTTGTTGCAGCCACTTCCAAGCCATGCCCGCTGGATCGTGGCGTTCAAGGAGTGCTGCTCCTTCGCGGAGATAACGACCGCTCTCCAAGCTGCAGCGCAATTGATCCCAGCCTTCTCGATTGCCTTGGCGACGGGCCTGCAGTGCTGCCAACTGCAGGCCCCAGGCCAGGCCTAGATGCCACCAGTGAGCACCGCCATCACAACTCCAATGCTGCCGCTCATCGATGCCGGTCATGGCTGGAGCCATGCAGTCAGGTGGTGGTGTTCCCGGTTGGGCGAGGAGTTGGGTTAGGCCTTGGTAAGAAAATCCGTAGGTGCCCAGCCGACCATTGCATTCCGGCAATTCTCTTACCCAGGCATGGGTTGCGCTGGTGTCAGCTGCTTCCTGAGCAAAGCCAGCGAATTGGCCGCCTGAATCTCCCTGGCCACGCACGTCCTGGATCACAACCAGAAAACCTTTCTGGGCCCACCAGGCTGGATGGGCATACGTGACGGTTGAGGCGATGGCTCGACCGTAAGGCTGTCGCATCAACAAGGCTGGCCATGGTCCCTCTCCCTTGGGAAACCAAATCCTGGCGAGGAGTTTGATGCCGTCGCTGAGGGTCAGACTGGTATCTCTCCAGTCCTGCTGTTGTTCGTTGTTGCTTGCCTTAGCGCACATCTGGGCAGTGCAAGCCGATTACATAGGTGGACAAGATCTCAGCATCAGTGGATGAGAGATTGCGTTGAGTGGCGACTGATTGGATCGCTTGGGGCGAAGTGGCTGAAATCCCCTGGGCATTAAGTCCTTTGAATTGATTGCAGAGGGCAATGGCTTCGGCAGGATTCCTTTTGACGCTTTCCAGCAGGGTGGACTGAGCCCTGGCACTCGGCGCAGTAGCGATCGGAGCACTGGCAAGGGTCACCAAAATCAGCGCTGGAAGGAAGCGCATGGTTTCTTCGCTGGTTGTTCTCGCTATTTGAGACGCTTTAGACAGCTCTGTGGGGTGTCGCGTGGTCAGTTCCCCAGTTGCCTATTGCGGGCAAGCTTGATCCAGCGATGGGCTGTCGCTAGGTCGATAACTGGTCTTAGACCACTATGAAGTTGTCGTTCTAATCGCCCTGTTTGCTGCACAACATCTTGCGGGCTGGCTGCGGCTAAAGCTGAGACTGTTGCCAGTCCGGAATGCATCAGCAGGGCGGCATCTGCCGCGGCGAGGTTGAGTTCACAAACAAGAGCGGCCATGCCACGTAGCCGCTTCAGATTGCGTGCCGTTACAAGACCAGATCGAGCAATGCGGCTGAGTTGATTGTCATTGAGGTTGCTGAGTTCAATCCAGGTTGTGATTCCTGCAGCCAAAAGTTGTTGCTGTTCGTGCCTGAAGCTTTGAGGAAGATCCCCTAACGGTTGATCAGCCTGCATCGCTTGAGTCTTCGACGGGAAGCGTCGTTTCCTGGGGGATATCTTGTGCGACTTCTAAGTCTTCGACTGGAAGCGTGATCTTCTGGCCCAATTCTTGTACGACTTCTGAGTTTTCGACTGGAAGCGTGATCTTCTGGCGAAAATCTCGCACGACTTCACCAACGATGACTGGGCGACTGATGCCTTCTCCCGCCGATTCAACCCGCCGAACACGCACATGGACCGTGCTGCTGCTGCGTCCGCCGCTATGCAAGTTGCCTGCAAGTTGTTCCAAGCTGGGTTGAATGGCTTCGTTTGGGAACTCTTCATTGATCTGGGCAACCACAAGATCACCGCTGTTGTCATAAACAACTGGCAGGTAGGAGGCCCCCTCGACTTGCATTTTTGGGATATAGCTAACCCCAGCCCCCCAGCAGCTTGCGGCCAGAACCAGGGTGAAACTCGTGATGCCCACGAGCCTGAAGCGCTGGCCCCACTTCACCAGGAAGGCGATCAGAGTGATGACACATAGGGCAAGGCCGCTCCAGCTCAGCCATACGGTGGCGGTTTTTAGAAGCTGGATTAAGGACATGGGCTGGTTAACAGCAGTTGGGCTCCTTATATTTCACACGCTTTCGGGTTGATTGCGCAAAGCGATGAGAGGAAAGCTCAGATCCTTTGCAAAAGCCCACTGGAAGTTGGTTGGTGGACTCCTGCTCATTGGAACTGCAGGACTGTGGATTGGAGCAGACCTAGCCGTTTCTTCTCTGCTTGAACGTTTAAGGCCACAGCTGGAGAAACAGCTTTCTGAGCCGTTGGGTCATCCCTTGCACATCGGTGCCTATCGCGGTTTGCGGCCATGGGGTTTGGCCATTGGCCCTTCAAAAGTTCTCCCTGGTCCAGAGGATGCTTCTACGGCATCCCTCTCTGGTCTCACAGTCAGTCTTGCTCCGATTGCCAGTTTGCGTCGCTTGCGCCCAGTGGCAGCCGTGACATTGGAAGGAGCGCAGCTTTCATTGCGCCGCAATCCAAATGGTGATTATTGGGTCCTCGGTGAGTCGAATGGTGATCCACTACCCAATTTTGGCTTGAAGCTGAGGTTGATTCAGCCTGCCAAGGTGCGTGTCGAACCAGCGGATCTTGACTTCACGGTCACGACTAACGCCGCTGTTCAGTTGGCGGAGCGTTCGCTCAAGG
>CATBLW010000022.1 GCA_949486985.1 Prochlorococcus marinus str. MIT 9215 | reverse complement strand
GCCATAGCGCTCACAATGGCGTGCTTGCTCTGTAAGTGAACCCGCTTCATCGAGTGGTAAGCCGACAACCAGTCCTTCCACCCTGCGACGAAGACAGTGTTCTTTCAACGTAAGAAGGTCGAGGTCGAAACGGCTTCGTTTGAGTGCTGGTAATGGTTTGACTGTGATGCCGAGAGCATCACAGCCCGCCAAGCCGATGCGACGCTTGCCAACATCGAGGCTCAGCATCGACTTGGCTTGTGGCTTAGCTGTTGCTTTCAATGGACTGCATTCACAGGTCTGTTTTCAGGGGTTTGTTTTTAAGGGTTTGTTCTCATGGAGCAGGCAATTCATCAAAGCGTTTACTGAGTTTTCCTTGCTTGCGTTTCATGGTCTGCATTTCATGGCTTGCATTCCAGCTCTTGAGTGCAATCGCTTGAGTGCCATGGCTCCTTATGGAAAGGCTCCTTATGGAATGACTTCTTATGGAATGAATTTTGTCTAATTGGTTGTTGTCTCATTGCTTGGTTGACTGGGCTTTGAGCTTGTTATGAGGTTGTTATGAGCTTTTTATTCAGGGCTTTTTCTGTTCAGCGTCGGCCAAGACTTGGCGTTGGTAGTGGAGGTCGTTGGGGTCGCAACCGTCCGAGCATGGATTCCAGCGGTCTTGTCCCTGGGATTAGTTTGCTATTCATCTGACGTCGCCAAAGGCTTCTTCCAAGCAGCATTTCCTCTCCAGCGCGTTGCCAGCCCAGCTGATCGAGTAGTTGGTTAAGCGGTTCGTCCTCGCTAGCCGTTAGGAGTTTGGCTTGAAGGGATGGCTTGATTGCATGGCTAAGAATGATCGGTAGCGCTTTGGTTAGGCGTGGATCCCAGCCAACATCGCGCAGCAATTCGAGAACGGGGCGTTGTTCGGATTCGGGTCGGCTGACGAGTCCTGCGATGGCCTTGTCAAATCCGCCGCTATGGCAAAGCAGGACGCCTGTTCCGTCTTGGCTTTGGTCGAGCAGGTCAATCGATTGTCGATCGACGATTTGACGGAGATGCCCAGACCCTCCTGCTTGTTCAAGTGGCCAGAGAAGGTTTGCTGTTCGGTGTGTGATTTGCTGCCAGGAGAGATCGCCAGGCAAATCTGATGGTGATGCGTGTTGAGTCTGCGGCGACTGCGTCTCCGCTAAGGGCGCAGTCCAAAACTGGAAGAGCTTGAGAGGCTGAAAGCCGAGTTCGCGGGTTAGGGCAAGTTGATCAGCATCGCTAGCCGGACAGCGCAAAACCCAGCTTTTTGCTCTATTGCTGCCCAGTTGCAATGCGCTTTGCAAGAGGTCGTGACGAACGCGGCGCAGGCTGTATTCGCCAGGCGTTGCCAGCAACTCCGGCATGGTCACGGACCAGCAGCTGCCGCGCCTGTTGTAGGGCCTTGCAACCACGAGGGCTAACAGTTGGTTCTGTTCAATCGCGACAAGGCAGCAGGGGTGTCTGGCGGGTAAAAGATTGGGGAGATGTTCTTCTGCTCGGGCTATCCAGCCACGCAGCAACATGGTTTGCAGCCACTGCAGCTGTCGAGCCTCTGCGCTGGCATTGAGCATGGGAAAGTGACGCGCCTTCAGCGATTCCACCCGAAGGGGGATGCTGGATCTCTCGGCCACGTCACATCCACAAGTCTTCACGTAAATCTATCTCTGTTGACCTTGTCTTCGAGAGTCCTTTATTTCG
Organism: Prochlorococcus marinus str. MIT 9215; assembly: GCA_949486985.1. Taxonomy (GTDB): domain Bacteria; phylum Cyanobacteriota; class Cyanobacteriia; order PCC-6307; family Cyanobiaceae; genus MIT-9215. Next base: position 8,131 of record CATBLW010000022.1, on the reverse strand, counting down.
GTCGCACCAAAACCAGGGGAGTGCCTTCATTGGCATTGCCTGCTGGATTTGGCCTCAGTGCTCGCTGGAGAAGATCTTCATCGCAACCTTGGCTTGCCGCTAGAACTTTGACCCGTCCAAGATCGTTGACATCAACAATGGCGACGGCCACTCCCAGTTCAGCGGCAGCCTGCTCGCAGAGTTGTTGAGGAGCCTGCGGTCCCAGCACGATCGTTTGGTCGTAGGGAGGCGTGGTTCCTGTGATGTCATCGATGAGGCGAGCTTGCTCTCCAGCAAGCCGGTAAAAGCCTCCTTTGATGCCCAAAAGCTTCAGCATTAAGCCAATACTCCAGGCCAGTAAAACTCTTGTTGGACCAACCAGATCAATCAGCGTCTGAAGTCCGCAGGCTGTGGCCAGGCTGCTGGTTGGATGGAACACTCTGCACAAGAGTCTCGCCAGCCAGCTGGGTTCCACCGTGCTGGGGTGGTGATAGCGGCCTTGCATCACCGCGACAGGTGTTTCACCGATCGTGAGCACATCGCCTGGTTGCAGAAGTGGTGTGGCGTAATGACGCAACACCTCGATGGTGTTGTCCTGGGTGCCAAGTAGATGGGTTTTTATCGGAAGCACTTCGCAGCTCTCGCCACTGCGGAAGTTGCCTTTGGTAGGAGGCTCTGGACGCTGAAGCGGGATCACAACACCCTGGCGCCGTTGAATTTGACCGAAGGGGCCGTAATTCAACCAGTGCACATCCAGCCAAATATTTTCAACAATGTCTTTTAGATCGTTGCTGCTCTGGAGTTGAAGGTTGACGTGAACCTTTGTTTGCTTGCGACCTTTGACGATATAGGCGGTCCAATAGCCATCATTGCGGGCTTCTTCGTCAGGGTGATGCGGAGTGATTTTGGTGCTGATTGTGGCTGTTCTCAAATCCGCCTTTCCAAGCAGAATCGGTTTGACAACCAGTTCTGGCACCATCACTTCCATGCGTGGATGAGGGTTGCTGATGTCCAGCCAACCCTCCACTTCCAGATGAGGAGTGTGTTGCTTCACCTGCCAATCGTGGGCTTTTAGCCGAAGGGGTGAAGCGGGCCTAAGGCGATGGCGCAATTCAAGCCAGCACACCAAAAGCCCCAGTAGCAGGAGCAGCTCGAGAAGGCAGGTCATCAGAGCAGCCGGTCTCTGGACCGGGGAACCTGGCGCGAGCGTAAGGGGGCATTGCGCTCGCTACCAGTGCTTAAGCGATTTATTCGCTTATTGGTTCGCTCGTTAATTCGAAGTTGAATTCGTTGATGCTGTCGATGCTCAATGGAACGTCAGGTGTGCTGATGCCGGTGGAGGCACTAATAACTTTATTGATTTTCTCTAGTGACACCTGTCCTTCTTGGTCGAGAAGTACATGGCCTTGACCATCGATCACAACCACTTGAGGGATGTTCCCATGCCAGTAATAGGCAGGATCTGATGGGTCGTTGCTGACGCGTCCCTGAAGTTCATCTGTGGTGAGGGGGATCAGATCGATGGTTCGTCCCCAAATCAATTGAATTCCTGAGACAACAGGCGCAAAGATTTTGCTGGTGGAACTGTCATCGAGGTAATAGACGATGACGCTTGTGCGTTCCTCTCTCAAGGATTGAGCCAGGGTCGTTATTGGCGGAACCAGAGAACCGTTGCCTGCGTAGATCGGATAGATGTTGCCGTCAAAACTATTGCTATCGCGATCAGCAAGGGCTGGAGACACCATCAAAAGAATGGTTAGACCCAGGCTCATGATTGCTTTCAGCAGATTCTGCATGGGTCTCTTGATCCGGAACATCAGCCATTTTGGTGGTTGATGGTGATCAGAAGGTGGAACTCAGCTGCGGCCAAGGCTGCGGCCCATGCCCTGAACAATCCCTCTCCCAACCAAGCCGATGGCACGGCCCAGCACCTGAGTGAGCACAACAACCATCAGGTCGCCAATGCGTTTCAGAAGAGCTTGGACTTGCGGTGCGAGGGCATCCCGAGCTTCGAGTAATAGAGCCACTTGCTGTTGCAACCAGCCAAGTTGGCGAAGTTCATCGTCGCGGGGTTCCGTTAGCAATAAAGGCTCGATGTTGCCTTGTTGCACCCTGTAGAGGAGTCGCTGACTTTCATAAAGCTGGATCGGTCGTTGAACCCAAATTTGCCAGCGCGCCTGACTATTGAGTTGATTACGCAGCCGTTCAAGTTCTCGGGTTGAGATCAGTCTTGGATTCAGCAGATATCGCCTGAGTTCAGGCCACTCGCCGCAGGCGCCTAAGACCTCAGCGCTAATGAGTTCGGCTGTTCTTACCAACCAGTTGCTGACCATGATCTCAAGCTGAAGCAACGCACGTGGATCGTCTGCAGGCAGCAGTTGACCTTCCACCAGAACGGGTTGGTCGAGAAGTAAGGGTGCCAGCATCCTTTGTGGGTCTGGCAGCTCCTCATCAATCTGCTTGAGATCTGCATTGACCAGCAATTGGTCTGCAACGGCTTTGAGCTCACCTTTAAGCGGCAGGCGAACGTAGCTGCCAGCCATTGTCCGGATGGCTTGTTTGCGTAGCTCAGGTTGTAAGGCAAGCCAGGAATCAGGTAGTGGGCTGTCTGAACTGTTGACTTGACGCAGCCGCTGCATTACTTGATTCAGTTGGTTCAGAAGCGCAAGAAGCAGGTCGCGGCGGCGGTCAGGATTTAATCCTTCAATCGCCAGAAGGCTGCCAGTGGCATTGGTTAGTCCGCCGTCAACGGCCTCGCCGAGGCGTTCAAAAATTGCTGCCCATACCGCCACAGCATTGCGTTCTCGAAGCGTGATGCTGGTTCCGTTTTGCTTGGTTGTTGAGATCCTCGACGTTGTTGTCGTTGATAGGGGTACGGCAGCATCCAGTCCCATCTGCAAGGGCCCCCATAACCAGAGCAAGAGTTTTTGCGCTGCAAGAAGTTCTCTACGCCGACCTTCAAAAATCAGAAGAATCAGGTCGTGTTCTGGTGGAGGGTTCAGTAAGGCTTCAACTCGCTGCAAATCATTGTTGATCTGCTGAAGACCACTCACCAGTAACCACTGGCCAAACCCCATGGTTTGGATGTTGCTTGACTGCGACTTTTGGGCCTCCTGTAATTTCACAACGCGCCCACCGCCAATCAGCGTTTTGATGGCTTCGCGAAGGGTCTCTAAATCGGGATTTTGAAGCAGACCAGGGCAATCGAGGTTGAGCAGTTCGTTGGCATTAAGGCGCAGTTGAGCGGGAAGAAGCAGAAGTAATGGTGCAGGTTGCCAATGCTCTTGAAGTCGTTGCAGTTCAACTTGCACATTGCTTGGAGATTCCAGGCTTTCTACTGACCAGATCACCAGCACGGGATGGCGCGTTAACTGTTCAGATCTCAGCATCACCTCCAGATCTTGGTCAGAGCTGGTGAGCTGCAGGGCAAGGGATTCGCCCAGTAGATCAGGTGCCAGTAAAAGAATCTGCGTGGATGTGACGTTCGCCAAATTCGTCACCAATTAAAGCTTCTGTTCAAAAGGTAACGAGCGTCTGGGGAATCCTCCAGCCCATAGGAAAGAATTTTCTTCAGATGCCAGACATATTTCGGTGTAGATGCCAATTCAGGCAGTAGATGCCAATGAGGAGGCAGATGGCCATTCAGGCGGTAGATGCTAATTAGGCGATCAATGTGCCGCTGCTGGGTGGGTCTTGAAGGCGACCATCGCCGATGGCCTGGTTGGCTTCGCGTAGATCAACCCTGCCGTCATAAAGCGCTCGACCAACGATTACTCCTGTGACTCCGAGAGGTTCAAGGCTGAGCAGCGCGAGTAGATCACTGATTGATCCCACACCGCCAGAGGCAATCACAGGGACGTTGCTGGCCATGGCCATGGACCGCAACGCCTCGAGGTTGGGCCCTGCCAAGGTTCCATCGGTTGCGATGTCTGTGCTGATGATCGCGGCGATTCCGGCATTGTTGAAATCATTCGCCAGGTCTGTTGCCTCGACATCGCTTTGCGTTATCCAGCCGCGAGTCGCAACTTTTCCATTGTTGGCATCAATACCAACAACAATGCGATCAGGATGTTGTTGGGCAAGTTTTTTGACCATTAATGGCTGTTCAATGGCCACGGTGCCGAGAATGACTCGCTCAAGGCCATAGGCGAGTAGGGCTTCTGCTCGTTCGATTGAACGCACTCCCCCACCAAGTTGCACTGGAATATCAAGGGCAGCAGTGATGGCCTTAACGCTGGCATCGTTAACCGGCTCTCCAGACCTTGCTCCATCGAGATCAACCAGATGAAGACGGCTGGCTCCCTGCTCCTGCCAGCTGAGGGCTTGAGCAACTGGGTCTTCGTTGAAGCGTGTCACCTTGTCGTAATCACCTTGATGAAGGCGCACGCAAGACCCTTCAAGAAGGTCGATAGCTGGGATGATCTCCATGGTTGGTGTTGTGAACGTGCCCTCAGGCGCTCCATCCTGCAGGTTCAGGGGTGCTCAATTCTGCGCTTATGACGCTTGAATAACGCTGATTGATCCGGTGTTCGTCCAGTGAAGATTCTGGTAATGGGGGGGACTCGATTCGTCGGGAAACCTTTGGTTGAAAGGCTTTGTCGTCAAGGACATGCCCTGACATTATTCACACGAGGTCGTCACTCTTTGCCGGATGGGGTTGAACATCTCAGCGGCGATCGAAGCAACGATGAGGATCTGTCTGTTCTGAAGCAACGAAGCTTCGATGTGATTGTTGATAGCTCAGGTCGAAAGCTTGAGGACACGCAGCGTGTCTTGGCGTTTACCGGAGCACCTCAGCATCGTTTCCTCTACGTCAGCTCTGCTGGCGTCTATGCCTCCTCTGAGTCTTGGCCCCTTGATGAGGACAGCGCGATCGATCCCGCCAGTCGGCATGCAGGCAAGGCCGAGACAGAAGCTTGGCTGATCCGTCAGGGCATTCCCTTTACGAGTTTTCGTCCCACGTACATCTACGGTCCAGGCAATTACAACCCGATCGAACGTTGGTTCTTTGATCGAATTGTTCATGGTCGCCCCGTTCCGTTGCCAGGTGATGGCACCTCGATTACCCAGTTGGGACATGTGGCTGATCTAGCTGAAGCGATGGCCCGTTGTTTGGAGGTTGAGGCCGCGACCAATCGCATTTACAACTGCTCGAGCAAAAAAGGAGTGACCTTTCGCGGTTTGATTTTTTCTGCCGCTAAGGCTTGTGGCAAGGACCCTGAATCCTTGCAGCTCTGCTCTTTTGATCCTTCAGGGCTTGATCCAAAGGCTCGCAAGGCTTTCCCCTTGCGGTTGAGTCATTTCCTCACAGATATCAGCAGGGTGGAGCGAGAGTTGGCTTGGCAACCACGTTTTGATTTGCAGGCTGGATTGAACGACAGTTACCAAAATGATTACGCCCTTCAGCCAAGCGATGATCCGGACTTCAGTTCCGATCAGGCTTTGATCGGGGTTTGAGATAAGCGGTTGCTGAAGTGAGGGCAATGATTAGGGATGGCCAGAACATCAACCATCCCAGTTGTTGCATCGACTCACAAAAACTTTCGCTCCCCCAGCCTGATGGCCAGAGCAGCAGCAGCACGCTCATGAATTGAAGGATCGTTTTCGCTTTGCCGCCCCGGGATGCTGGCCCTCCTGCTGGGGCTCCTGCACGCCAGCCTGAAATGAGAAGTTCTCTCGCCAGCAACAACCAGATTGCCCAGACAGGCAATTGGATGGCCTCAGGGGCGTTATTGCTGGCCAGCCAAATCATTGGTGCTGCCAGAAGGAGTTTGTCTGCAAGTGGATCAAGGCGAGCGCCCCAGCTGCTGCCTCCGCCAGCTTTTCGAGCCAACCAGCCATCGGCAGCGTCGCTAAGTCCTGCAAGTAGCAATAACAGCCAGGCCAGAGCCGGCTGTCCCAATTGAAGGAGCAGTACGAGAGGGAGGCCTGCGACAGCACGCCCAATGGTTAGGGAATTGGCCCACCAACGAAGATTTGATGCTGCATTGGGGCGCGATGGGGCGGTCACAGGCTCAGAATGCTTTGACTTGCATGCGATTCATGGTGCTCCAGCAGACGGTGAAGGATGTCATGTCAACACCTGTTCTAAGCGTGAAAGCCACAACCTCTCTGCAGGAGGCTGTTCAGCTGCTCAATGATCATCACATCAGTGGTTTGCCAGTTGTTAATGACGATGGTCAGTTGATTGGGGAACTCACTGAAAAGGATCTAATGGTGCGTGAGAGCGGTATTGATGTTGGCCCTTATGTGATGTTGCTCGACAGCGTGATTTATCTGCGTAATCCTCTCAATTGGGATAAACAGGTGCACCAAGTTTTGGGCACCAACGTTAGCGAGCTCATGCATTCAGATGCTCACAGCTGTTCTGAGTCATTGCCTCTTCCAAGAGCTGCAGCCTTGCTTCACGACCGCAGCACCGAGAGATTGTTTGTGATTGATGAGCAGCGTATGCCGATAGGGGTTATCACAAGAGGTGATGTGGTTAGAGCCTTGGCAATGCAAGGTGCCTAGTGCTCTTTTTAGGCGTTTTTATCAATATGAACGGGTTGAATTAAGCTGATATCAACTTCATCCCTGCATCTAGTCTTTGTCTGATAGAGACAGTGGCGGTGGAGGCAATATTGGTGGTGGTGGTGCGTCAATAGTTGGAGGCTGAATCTCAGTTTTGGTTTCAGGTGCAGAGTCTTGCAAGTTCTCTTCGCTTGGAATTCTCTTGGGAGTGGCTTCTGGATTGATGGGTAAATCTTGGCCCTCTAGCAACACCAGCGGTGGTGGCAGATCAGGTGGCAGCGTATAGGTGCTTTCAGGTTGTTGGTTGATTGGCTGTTCAGGATCGTTGGTTTGGGAATTGTCTTGTGTTTTAGGGAGCTCAAGCAGCACCAGCGGATCTGCAGTGATGGGTGGTTCCCGCAGCGGAGAACGACTGCTGTTGCGGCGTGTCGGTTGGGTTTGTTGATTCTCGCTAGGAACTTTTGTGCTTGGCTTCGGTGCCCAGATGATTCTTGCTAGGGGCTCAACGCCTTGTTCCATGACTCGATTAAGGCCCGCTAGTGAACGATCAAAAAGATGTCCACTGAGTTTTTGAACGCATTCAATGGTTCCTTCGCAGTCACGTCCCGCCCCGAGTTTCGGGTTTAAAGAGCTCATCAGGCTGCCTTGCAAGGGGAATCGTCGTTCGCTTAGTCGCAGCATGTAGGGAACATGCACGAAGCTTGTCGCGCCACCACTGATCCAGTTGGCATCTTCTTCGGTGAAACCTTTGACGCCGGGAATGATGAAACGACTCTTGGACGCATGGTCTGGCATGTAGGCGGCCACGAGGCCGCGGCTGCGAGCCATGTCTTTTGTTTGCTCAAGGGTTAATCCGTCTCGACTCATCAAAATTTCGAGACGACCATCACTCCTTAATCCCATCACCATCCTGATTCGCGGCAGGTAGTAGCGGATTCGTTGCCCCATGCTGATGCTGTATGCACCCTTGTAGGCAGGAGGAGGCGCCTCCAGGTCGTTGTAGACGCTGTGCAGGCCACCAACAAAGATGTCGTAGTTAGCGGCTCTTTCAGGTGTTAGTTCTCCGTAACTGAAGTCGACCTTGCCGTTGTGGCGTATGCCTAGATAGGCACGTTGGATTGAGGCTGTTCGATTTCGACTCCTCCAGACGCGTTGGCCCAGTTTGAGATCTCCAAGAGGAACTGTGATCTCTCGGCCGCCGTTATCCACATGCCGCTCGTACATCGGACCTGAGACGTAAGCCAGCGCTGCAGTGTCCTGAAAGGCATCTTGCTCCCGGTCCCACCCCTCAAGCAGTCCGAAACGTATCTTGCGAGGGTCAAAATCAAGGGCATAGACATCGTCGTCGGGTTGATAGCGGAAGGCCTCACGGATATGACTTACGCCGCGTTCTGAAACACCCTTCCCATTTGTATTCAGGCGTTTTGGTGCCTCAGGTGCGAGTGAGATCAGGCCAAAGAAGACAGCAATCGGCACCCCGACGACTAACCAACGTTTGCGTAGCAACGATCTATGCAGCGGAGGTTTGTGCCTGCGCCGTTTTTTGGCCATGGAGGTATCTCTTGGCCTCCGTTTCACCGGCTTGGCCTTGACTTTTTGTCTAGGAGTTGCGGGTTGGGCCAAGGAATGATGGCCTTCT